>CAZOAF010000035.1:0-9174 GCA_964577775.1 uncultured Thermoplasmatales archaeon
AGAAATGGATAGCTGCGAAAGACGATAAAGAGATACGGGATATCATTTTATCAGCATTTGCTTTACGTGATAAAATCACTCCTGATAAATCAAAACATTCCGCAAAATAGTCTTCAGTCACATTTCTGCCATTCTGTATTTCCCCCTAATGCTAAAGAAACGCCATGGCATCAAGGTTTATATGTCAAAAATCGTTTTAATAATATGGAATACCGTGTTCCCACGGGTGAGGAAATAGTTGTGGCGATATACAAGGCGCTGAAGAAACATGGCACCATAGACTCGCAGACAAAGATGAGGGACATGGTCATGGAAGAGCTGATGATGCTGGACGGGAAATACAGGGTCAGCCCCCGGAGGGTGAGAAAACTTGCAGTAAGGGCAGGATTTATCCGCATGGAGATTAAATCGAGGGAGGGGGAGGGGGGACTTGCTCGATGTCCCGTATGCGGTTCCAGACTCAAAAAAATAAGGAATTTCTCCCTGTGGGGAAAAGAAGTGGTTGTGGGGTACAGGTGCCCTGTCTGCAATTACAAAAGCGGAGTGAAGAGGCAGATTCCCACGCGATACATATTCCACCTTGAGGAGACTGCAAAGAAGAAATCCTTTTGAAAATCAGGCCGAAAAATTTATAATATATAACCACTTGACTTAACAATAGTTAAGTAGAGATGACAACATGATGAAAAAAATTGTTTTTGCACTTGGAATTGCAGGACTGCTTGCCCTGCTGCCCGTGGCAAAGATAACATCACCGGCCAAAGGGTCTCTGTACTTTTTCGGCAGGAAGATAGCGAAACTGGGGGGTGACAGGTCGATAGCGATAGGAAAGATTTCCGTGGATGCATATGCAGACGACGATGTCGGCATCAAAAATGTAAAATTCTACGTGGATGACGAATTGAAGGAAACGGATGCCACGTATCCTTACTCATGGCTGTGGGACGAGTTTGCAGTCGGAAAGCACGAGGTAAGAATAGAGGCATATGACGCCTCGGGGAACAGCACGGGAGACCGCATGGATTTGACCATTTTCAATCCGTAGGGGCGATGCCAAATTTATTATACGGGGTGATATTGCCATGTCCATGAATCCGAATCCGGCTGAAAACAACATTGCCAAAAACCTGGAAAAAATAAAGCATACACTCGTGGTGATGAGCGGCAAGGGTGGAGTTGGAAAAAGCACCGTTGCAGCGAACCTTGCCGTCGCTCTTGCGAAGGAAGGAAAGGAAGTCGGCATACTCGATATAGACATACACGGGCCGAACATCCCGAAGATGCTCGGCATAGAAGAAGAGCGCATCATGGGAGATGACAGCGGAATGCTTCCGATACCTGTAATGCCCCATCTCAATGCAATGTCAATGGCGTTTCTGCTTAAGGACAAGGATTCGCCCGTGATATGGCGCGGTCCTTTGAAAATGAAGGCGATAAAGCAATTCATCGGCGATGTGAAGTGGGGTGACCTTGACTACCTCGTGATAGATCTGCCTCCCGGAACAGGAGACGAGCCACTGAGCATAGCCCAGCTCATACCCGGCGGAAAGGCGATAATCGTGACAACCCCCCAGGATGTTGCCCTCCTCGATTCGAGAAAGGCGGTTACTTTTGCCAGAACACTCAACATGTCGGTTGTGGGTATAGTGGAGAACATGAGCGGGTTTGTATGCCCCCACTGCGGAAAAGAGATAAATCTGTTCAAGGTCGGCGGCGGCAGGAAGGCGGCGGATGACCTCGGCGTCCCGTTCCTGGGCGCCATACCCATAGACGCAAAAATCGTGGAATCCGGCGATGACGGCAAGCCGTTCGTGCTTTACGACAATATGAAGGCAGCAGATGCATTCAACGGTATAGTGAAAAAAATAGAAGGAATTCTTGAAAAGGAATGAACGTCAATACCGTGAGGAAAGGAAGTTACGTTCTGGTCATCGAAGTGAAAGACGACGGTGAAATGAAGGTGGGAAAACTCGGTGTAATCCGCTTCAACAGGGGCTACTATGCATATGTGGGCTCTGCGATGAACGGCATAGATGCCCGCGTGGGCAGGCACATGAGGCAGGATAAAAAGAAACACTGGCATATCGATTATCTTCTCGAGAGGGGGACAGTAATACGGGCATGGTATGTCGAGGGCGGAAGAGACGAATGCAGGATTGCACGCTCGATGGAAGACAAATTTGACAGCGTTGCCGGCTTCGGCTCCAGCGACTGCGGGTGCAGAAGCCATCTGTTCTATTCCGAAAATATGGCGGAGCTGGAGGGAGTTATTGAGGGCATGGGGATGAGAAGGTACGGCATTCAGCCATAAACAGAACAATCGAAATATTTATAGTAGGGCATAGGTTATTACAGAGGACATTTATTGTCCGTGGCTGGCAGGTTGGAAAGGTGACAATGTCTCCTCTGGGAAAAAGAAAATATGGCAGGGCGGAAGAATTGCTTAGCGGGGACGAGGAAAAATACCGTCTTATAGCGGAACATTCACTTGACGGGATATTTCTTGCCAGCAGGTATAAACTCGTATATGCCAATCCGGCGTTTTTGAAGATATTCGGGGCAGAATCCTTTGACGAGATTAAAGAAAGGAATCTGCTCACCCTGCTCGAAAAAGAGGATGCAGAAAAATTGAAAAAAGATATCAAAAAAGCGATAAAAGGGGAACTTTCGGAAGCCGAATACGATGTAAAGGCGAAAAGAATTGACGGGGAGGAAATTTTCATAAAACTGTCTCTGGCCAAAGTGGAGTATAAAGGAAAACTTCATGCCTTGGGCATTGTGAGCGATATTTCAACTCTTAAAAAAATCGATATTGCACTCAGGGAAAGCGAGAACAGGTATCGCACACTTGTTGAAAATGCAAATGATGGCATCTACATCATAACCGCAGATGGATTCGAATATGTCAATCCGGCATTCGAAAAATTGACGGGTTATAGGTCTGAGGAGATATGCAGCAGGGATTTCAATTTCTGGAATATCATACATCCCGATGATGTGAAAATAATAGGAGAGCGAGAAAAGGCAAGGGAGAGGGGTGAGGATATTCCTCCGTCATACCAGTTCAGAATAATAACTTCAGATGGCAACACGAGATACGTGGAGGTAAACACCGTCCCTCTGTCAAAGAAAGAGGTGCGGGTTCTGGGAATGATGAGGGATGTGACAGAGGCAAGAGAGGCAATTGAAAAACTTATGATGGGTGAGAGAAAGTACCGCACGCTCTTTGAATCTGCAAACGATGCAATTTTTTTGATGTCGGATAAGATTTTTATTGATTGCAACCAGAAAACACTGGAAATATTCGGGTGCAAGAAGGAGAATATAATAGGTCATGCTCCGTATGAATTCTCTCCGGAAAAACAGCCGGACGGAGAAGACTCCAAGAAGAAAGCATTGGAGAAAATACATGCGGCACTGGATGGTAAGCCCCAACGATTCTACTGGAAGCATATACGTATGGACGGTACGCCGTTCGATACCGAGGTATCCCTCAACCGTATAGAAATAAAGGGCAAACCATTCGTTCAGGCAATAGTCAGAGACATAACACCTCTCAGGGAGGCGGAGGAGAATTACAGGAACATATTCGAGAATGCCGTTATGGGAATATACAAGAGCACACCGGAAGGAAAGCATGTCATTGTAAACAAAGCCCTTGCCAATATATACGGGTATACGTCCCCCGAAGAACTTATAGAAAATATCGCCGACATCTCGAAACAGCTGTACGTCGACCCGGACCGCAGGAAGGAACTCATCCGTCGGCTGGAAGATGAGGGTGAGGTTTCAAATTTTGAGTCGCAGGTATACCGCAAGAACGGGGAAGTAATATGGATTTCCGAAAACGCCCGAGCCGTGAGAAATGAGAAAGGAAAAATAGTTCATCTCGTGGGGACGGTAGAGGATATAACTTCAAGAAAAAAGGCAGAGGAAAAATACCGTACGACATTTGAAAATACCGGTACGGCAATGATGATTGTTGATGATGACGGAACCATATTGCTTGTAAATTCAAAATTCGAGGAGATATCCGGATACTCCAAGGAAGAAGTTGAGGGAAAGAAGAAATGGATGGAGATGGTGCACAAGGATGACCTCGACCGGATGCTCAAATATCACAAGCAGCGCAGGATGAATCCGGATGAAGTTCCGGGTTCATACGAGTTCAGGTCGGTAAACAAAAACGGGGAGGTGCAGTACATGCTTGTTAACGTGGACTTGCTTCCCGGAACGAAGCAGTCCATTGTCTCCCTCATTGACATCACGGCACGAAAGAGGGCGGAGGAAGCGCTGAAGGAAAGCGAAAAACGCTTCCGGGGTCTTGTTGAAAATGCAAATGATGGCATCTACATCATAACCGCAGATGGATTCGAATATGTCAATCCGGCATTCGAAAAATTGACGGGTTACAAATCGAAGGAAATATATGGCGGAGACTTCAGTTTCTGGAACATCATACACCCCGATGACGTGGAATTCATAAGGGGCAGGGAAAAAGCAAGGGAGAAGGGAAAGAAGCTATCCAGCAGATATGAATTCAGGATACTGACGAAGAACGGAAAAACAAAGACAGTTGAGGTAACCACTGTCAATCTGGGTGCAAATGGTGAGGTTAAGGTAATGGGGATACTGCGTGATATAACCGAAAGAACAAAGGCAGAGGAAGAAGTAAGAAGGCTTTCAGAACTTTATTACCGTATTGGCATGAGTATAAACCGCAGTGAAAATATCAAAGAATTCGGGGAAAACATACTGGAGAACATAAAGAATGTTTTCGATTTTGATTTTGCCAGCATTTTCGTTTGCAATGATAAGAGAGACACACTTATGCCGATTGCCTATGTGGGATACCCTCCTGATTTGAGGAAAATTTCCATAAAACCCCTCGAGGTAAGCGATGAACAGCCATGGGAAGCAGTAAAATCATGCATCCAGAGAAAGGCAAGATACGTGGAAAATCTTCAGGAATACGAACCGCTCTCTTTCAACTGGAAGCTGTACAAAAAATACGATGTGAAGGAGCTGTACACCATGCCCCTCTTGACCAAAAAAGAGTTGCACGGCGTGGTTCAGGTGGCGACATCCTCGAATAGCATTCTGCCCAGGGAGATAAGAAAAATACTGTCGAGCGTATCGGAGGAAATAGCCGCCGGAATGGCAAAAATAAAGGCTGAAGAGGAAATGAGACGCATAATAGAGGAGGAGAAGAAATTCAAGATGGATACCGCTCACTATTTCTTCAATCCCATAACCATAGCCAAGGGTTATCTTGATTTGGTAATGAAGGAAATTCCGGAGGAGCAGAGGGAGAAGGTGGAGGCTGCATATCATGCAATATCGAGGGTAGAAAAAGTTGTGAAAAATGCGACACAAAGAGGTGAGATACGTGAATGAAAAAATAATATTGGTGGTTGATGACGAGCCGATGATACACGATTTGCTGGGGGTCCATATGGAAAAGATGAAAACCCCGGTCAAAATCTACGATGCATCATCGGGCGAGGAGGCGGTGGATATATACAGAAACCTTTTGAACGAAAACAAGAAGCCGGACTTGGTTGTCATGGATTTGAATCTCTCCGGTAAGGACAGCATGGCTGCCATAGAGGAGCACATGGAAGGCGGCGGGAAGATGAACGGAGTAAAGACCACGATAGAGATACTTAAAATAGACCCCAAGGCAATGATATGGGGGTACACTGCGTGGTTCGATACGAAATGGAGCGAAAACCTCGAAAAATATACGGATAAAATAGTGGGCAGGACGGTTCCCTTCCACGAGTTCTCCGAAATGGTGGACAAATTCTTCCAGCAGGGGTAACCTTTTTTAATCGCATTGCATTACCAAATCCATGAAGACAACGTTCAGTATCATAAAGGCGGACGTGGGTGGTTTTCCAGGCCATTCATCGGTCCATAAGGATTTGATTGATGTTGCAGAGAAGAGCCTTTCGGAAGCCAGGGAAAGCGGGCTTTTGCTGGATTTTCATGTCACCCACTGCGGCGACGACCTGGAACTTTTGATGACGCATACGAAGGGAACTAACAACCAGGAGGTGCATTCTCTTGCATGGGATACGTTCATAAAAGCAACCGATGTGGCAAAAAAACTCGGGCTCTACGGAGCCGGTCAGGATTTGCTGAAAGATGCATTCTCGGGAAATATCAGGGGCATGGGTCCCGGGGTAGCAGAGATGGAATTCACCGAAAGAAAATCGGAACCGCTGATTGCATTTCTGATGGACAAGACGGAGCCGGGTGCTTTCAACCTTCCGATATTCAAAATTTTTGCAGACCCGTTCAATACGGCGGGACTTGTGATTGACCCGTCGATTCACTCCGGTTTCGTATTTGAGATATGGGATATACAGGAGCATAAAAAGGTATTCATGAAGTTGCCCGAGGAGATGTATGACGTTCTTGCACTCATAGGTGCTAAATCGAGGTTTGTAATAAAGAGAGTTTATCCAAAGGATGGGAAGCTGCCCACGGATGAGCCGGCAGCTGTAATTTCTACGGAAAAACTTTACCAGATTGCCGGGGAGTATGTCGGAAAGGATGACCCGGTTGCTGCAGTTCGCGCCCAGTCCGGTCTTCCCGCACTTGGAGAAGTTCTTGAAGGATTTGCATTTCCGCATCTTGTTTCCGGATGGATGCGCGGCTCCCATAACGGACCGATGATGCCCGTATCCGTCGAGCAGGCAAGATGCACGCGTTTCGACGGTCCTCCCAGAGTTGTAGCTCTCGGTTTTCAGATAAAGGACGGGAAAATGACCGGCCCTTCGGATTTGTTCGATGACCCCGGCTTCGATTATACCCGCCAGAAGGCGATGGAGGTGACGGATTACATGCGCCGCCACGGGCCGTTCGAGCCCCACCGCCTGCCCCTTGCAGACATGGAATATACGACACTGCCGAAGGTCATGGAAAAGTTGAAGGGGCGGTTTGAGGACGCGGATTAGATACAGCAAATGCGGTTACGAAGCGCTCTCCCCCATATTATTTCCTCTTGGTTATTGTAAATCGTACGTGGGTAATTCTCATCGATTCAGGTATTTCCTTAATTTTTCAACAGCCCTTCCACGGTGGGAGTATCCGTTCTTCTCCTCCCTGCTCATCTCTCCGAATGTTATGTTGTTCCCTTCCGGGATGAAAATGGGGTCGTATCCGAAACCCCCCTTTCCCCTGATATTTAAGGAAATACTGCCCCTGCACACTCCCTCGAAAATTCTCACCTTTCCGTCATAAAAAGCTATAACAGATTTGAAATATGCATTTCTCATTTCCATGCCTTCCATCAATCTCAGTATGCCTTCATTTCCTATGCTTTTGAATACATAGGAAGAATAAATCCCGGGAAATCCGTTCAGTGATTCTACGAACAGACCGGAATCCTCGAGCATTATATTTCCTTCCATTTTTTTGACCAGAAAATCCATGCCGAATTTTGCCACTTCCTCGGTGCTGTCCGTCTGTATCTCCGGATACGTCATGTTCTTCCTGATAAGTTCGTGCCCGGGGAGCATTCTTTTCACTTCCTCAAATTTGCCGTTGTTGGTTGTCACAAAGTAAATCTTCATCCTCTCACCACGTATCTTCCTCTACCGCATATTTCATCCAGCTTCTTCTCTATGATTCCCGCCATCTCATAATTTTTTCTGTATGACTCCATCACCCATCCGAACAATTCTCTGTTGTCGTGGGCTGCCTTGAACGCCTCCATGAGAAGGTGAAGGTCGACGCCCTGCTTTTCCTCTTCCCTGCTTATCTCCCCAAGACCGAAATCTATGAAATGCACATTCTCCCCGCAAAGTATGAGATTTGAGGTGGTGATGTCTCCGTGAATGATGCCATTTCTGTGCAGGGCAGCGATGCTTTCGCCGATTTTTCCGCATACATTTTTCTGCTCGCCCGCGTCCATTTCATCAAGGCATTCCTTCAAGATCTTCCCTTCAACATACTGCATTGTTATCTTCATGCCTGCCAGGTCGACATCGTATATAATGGGTACAGCCACGCCTGCCTTTCTCGCGCTCGTCATGAGCATGCCTTCCTTTTTGGTACGATGTTTCCTCAACTCCTCGTCTATCTCTTTTATCCTGTATCTCTTTTTCACTCTTTTTTTGACAATGACCTTCCTGCCCATCCACTCCGATAGATATATCTCCGCCTCCGCCCCCCTCCTTATCAGTTTCGCCATGTTATCTCCACCTCGTCCGTGCGGAAATTCTGGCGTACGGAGGTTTCGTCAACGCTCATTTTTACGCCGCTTTTGCTCATGAGCAGCGCCGTCCATGCAATCATCGCCCCGTTGTCCACGAGCAGGTTCCGTGGCGGGCAGTAGAAACTTGCCTCCCGTTCCTCCGCCATTTCCCTGACCATGTCCTGCAGTCTTTTGTTGGCGGCAACGCCCCCGCCCAGCAGAATCTCGTCCTTTCCGGTATGTGCCATGGCTCTCTCTGCCACCTCGGTCAGCATGGAGAAGCACGTCTCCTGCATGGAAAAACATACGTCCTCTGTCCTCTCCTTTTTTGAAAGCACTTCTGCTGCTGTCAGTATGCCGGAAAACGATACATCCATCCCCTTCACGGAATAAGGAAGGGGAACATACCTGCTGCCCTTTTCTGCCATTTTTTCTATTTCCGGACCCGCGGGAAATGGTATGCCCATGCCTCTGCCGAACTTATCCAGGCAGTTTCCTATTCCTATGTCAAGCGTCTCGCCGAAAACACGGTACCTTCCGTTGAGAAATGCGATAACCTGAGTATTTCCTCCCGAAACATAGAGAAGCACCGGGTCGTGTGCGTCCGTCACCACCCTCCCGATTTCGAGATGGGCGATGCAGTGGTTGACTCCCACCAGCGGCTTTTTCAGATAAAGGGAAAGGGAGCGGGCAGCTGTCGCCGCAGTCCGCAGGCACGGGCCGAGCCCGGGTCCTATGGAAAAACCTATTAGGTCGATATCCTCAAATTTTATTCCTGCATTTTCGATGCTCTCGTTAAGCACATCCACAAAAACAGAGGCATGATGATTTGCCGCATCCCGGGGATGTATTCCTCCCGAATCCGGCCGGTACATACTGGAAACATTGGATAGAATGCCAAAAGGGTTATCCCTGACCACCCCTATGCCTATGGTATGTGCCGTGCCCTCTATGCCGAGGCATATCAT
>CAZOAF010000036.1:0-8780 GCA_964577775.1 uncultured Thermoplasmatales archaeon
GGTGGAAGGCACGGCGGTGTGGGTGCCGAGAAGTGGTGGTGCCCCGTTAGATACACCCATCTGGATGACAACAGCAACTGGGAAGCAAGTTATGTGAGTGACCTCTATTTTGCCGACATATACAAATACGACAACGGAAATGCAACGTTCGATGACTGGGACAGCAACGGTGACGGGGTTTTTGCACAGTGGAAGATGATGAAGAAAGACATACTTGATACGTATCCCGATGTTTATGTCGGTCGGCTTGCGTGCAGGAACAGTTACGAAGCACAAAAAGCGGCAGAGAAAATAATCACATACGAGACCACAACATACGGCCAGTCATGGTTCAAGAAGATGGTGGGCATAGGTGGCGACACGTTCCCCGACCCGAGCGACCCGTACTATGATGGTGAAATCGGAATACTTCAGAGCAAGAGTTATCTTGATGAGCTTGGCTTCGAAACAACGACCTTATTCACCTCTGACAATACGCTTACCGGTCCCGAAGACATAATCAATGCTGTTGACCAGGGATGCGGCTTCCTCAATTTCGAGGGACACGGCAACCCGATGAGCTGGGCAAACCATCCGCCATACGATGGCGACACGTGGATTGGCATAGACGTGACGGATTTCTACAAATTCTCGAATAGCGGCATGTATCCCGTATGCATGATTGGCGGCTGCCACAACAGCCAGTTCAATGTCAGCGTCCTCAACCTTCTGAAATTCAGCGAAATCAAGGATGTATACATGAAATCCGAGTGGTCACCCGAAAGCTTTGGCTGGTGGATAGTGAGAATGGCAGACAAGGGAGCAATAGCCAGCATCGGAAACACCGGTCTCGGATACGGTGCAATAGGAGATAACAACGATGACGGAATAGCAGATACACTCCAGTTCTACGGGGGATTCATAGACGATGAATTCTTCAGGGTTTATGCAGAGGAAGGAAAGGACATACTCGGAGAAACACACGGAACCACACTTACAAACTACATTATGAAGTTCCCACCGATGGAAGACAACATAGATTGCAAGACAGTTGAGGAATGGGTACTGCTCGGCGACCCGTCGCTGAAAATAGGCGGGTATCCAAGCTAAACTCTTTTTCCCCTTTTCCCTATTTTTTTGTTAAAATTTCAACACCGTTTTTTTTCACGAGTACGTCATCCTCTATTCTTATGCCCCAGCGGTCTTTGAAATAAATGCCCGGCTCCACGGTGATCACCATACCCTCCGTCAATTCAGCATCCTCCTTCATGGAGAATCCGTCATGAACCTCGAGACCTATTGAATGACCGAGCGAATGGATAAGTTTTCCGAATCCATTTTCCACGAAAAAATCGTCAACCGCATTATGGACGTCCGACGCTTTTACACCATCCCTTATCATGTCAAATGCAATTTCCTGCCCTTCCCCCACTGTTTCATACACCTTTTTTTGCTCGCTCCCTGACACGAATGTTCTGGTCATGTCGGAACAGTAACGCCTGTAGCGCGCTCCGAAATCGACCAGCACCGGAAATTCCAGCGTTTTTCCACCCGTGGAGTAATGTGGAATTGAGGAATTTCTGCCGAATGCAACAATGGTATCAAATGAGGGTGAGGCTCCTTTTTTCCCCATCTCATACTCAAGTTCCGCACGAACTTCGCTTTCTCTGACACCTTCATCCAAAAAAGACTCTATTTTTGAGGAGGAGTCGCATGCTATCCGGCACGCTTTTTTTATCGTTTCGACTTCCTTTCTATCCTTCACCATCCTCGCTTTTTTTATGGAATGCCCCATATCCACAAAATCGGCTTCGGGAAAAAGATTGCTTAGAGATACGAAATCCCTGTGGGAAATCATCCCTCCGTTTATCCCTATTTTATTTCCGTGAACATGCTCCTTCAGCAGTGACATCCTCTCCTTGCTGTCAGAGAACGTATGGACCGCCTCGCCCGCATATCCCTCGAGTTCCGGGCATATCACCTCCGACCTTCCGTCCGGATAAAGAACGGCAGCTGAATTCTCGAAGATTCCATTCTCAAATCCGGTCACGTAAAAAAATGTCATGTCGATACGGGAGCCATTCATTATGACCGCAACATCTGCCTCCGTATCCTCAAATATTCTCTTTATTCTTTCCATCATTTTTTCGCCCCTCTGCAATCATATCGCTTATCTCCCCTATTGCATGCGGTGGGATTTCCTCCACCCTCTGTTCACCGTACGGCACATCATCTGCCTCGTCCGCCGTCAACAGCCCCCCAACCACCAGCGAGTTCTTTATCTTTTTCCTGCGGTGGGAGAACAGCACCCTTACCGTCTCGGAAAAAATCCTCCTGTCGGCAACCTCGAACTTCGGCTTTCCGGGCACGACTCTGACAATGGCGGAATAAACCTTGGGGCGGGGGCGGAAGGCGGAAGGTGGCACCACTTCCAGTATCTCCCAGTCGGCGGCATAGGAAGCCATCACGGAGAGGCGGGAGTAATCCTTGCTTCCCGGGCCCGCCACCAGCCGTTCGGCAAACTCCTTCTGGTACATAAGTACACCGAGCTCGAAAGTGGTATCCAGAAGTTTGAACGTAACAGGGGATGATATCTGGTACGGAAGGTTGGCTATAACCTTGTTGAATTTCAAGGAATTAAAATCAACGTTCAAAACATCGTCACGTATCACATCCGCATTCGGAATGCCTTCCAGCGTATCGGCCAGCGAACTGTCCATCTCCACCGCCACCACCTTCCCCGCCTTCGCTGCAATCCTCTTTGTCAGCACCCCGTATCCCGCACCTATTTCCAGAACCACGTCCCTGTCCTTGAGAGATGCATACTCTATTTGACGGTCCGCAATTCTGCCGTCCACCAAAAAATTCTGCCCCTTCATTTTACTTTTTCAGAGGTGCTCTGGTGAAAAGGCGGTATTTCTGGTTGGGATCCATCAGCTCTTCCTCTATTCTCCTCGCTATGAGCTTTTCCGGATGGGTAAGATGCTTTATCCTTTCGGACATGTCCTCGAAACTCTTGAAGGGCTGCTTTCTTCTTTCCTCAACGATTTCGTACATTGTTTTCTTGCCGAGCCCGGGAAGAAGCTCCAGGGCATGATATCTCGTGGATATCGCAGGGCAGTCATTGTAAAATTCCACAAACTTTTGCTCGTTGTTTTTTATGATGTCAAGGATTATATATATCATCTCCCCGTGGGCCGCAGCGGTCAAATCCTCGTAGTTTACACGCCCCTTCACCTTTGCTATCTTGTTCCTTTTCTCCTTGTCCTTGCCGACATATACTCGCTCGCCTATGGTAAGCGGGACATTTCTCTTCGGAAGCAACTCGAGCAACGTGAACTTCTCCTCCCCCATGCCATACGCCACGGATTCCTTGCGGTATCCTGGTTTTCCCATTGCTAGATAATCCAGAATATAAACATAATCCTCCATAATTTACCTCAGATATACTCCCTAACTATTTCCAGGATTCTCTTTATCTCATCTTTTGACGGAATGAATGTTTCTTTCGAAAAAATTGCCATCACGTCTTCCTCGTCTTTCGGGAGCATGTCTGCTATCTTGTAAGCCTGGTTTTTGCCTATCTTCTCCATACTCGTCAGTTTTCTTATAAGTTCCTTTGTTTTGTTTGCCGATAAACTGACTGCTTTCTCGCTGTGTTCCAGGGCTATTTTCTGCTCCCTTGTAAGTTCCTCCCTTTCCTTCCCCAGTTTTGCAAGCATATCCTTTACTTCTGCAAGAGAGACGACTTTCATTTTACACCCTTCTCAGATGCTCAGGTCTTACGATTATGTTTTTTATTGCGTTTCCGCTCCTTACTTTAACAATGTAGGCGTCTCCTCTCTTTTCCTCAACATCGCCGGTCTTTCCGTGATACCTGCGGTGAGGCATGCCTTTATGTATTGAAGGGTCTATAACTATCGACACCTTATCCCCTTTCTCGAACTGCTGCAACGCCCTTGTAATCGGGCTAAGTCCCTTCTCTCTCGGCTTTCTTCGGAGTATTTGTCTTGTCTTACTCCTAATTCCTCTCGATCTTCTCACCATCTTTATCACCAATGCCTATTACGTCCAGTTTCTTTACCTCTGCGGGACAGCCAGCCAGCTCACTCAGTGACGGCTTTGTCCTGCCGCCATCCCCCGTAACCAGTTCCTTTATGTACGTGCCCGATTCCGCCTTCACCACCAGTACTGCTTCGCCCGGCCCCTCCGCCTCCACCCGTATATCCAGTATCTTGCGTCTTCTTATCTTGTCTGCCCTTCTATGAACTACCCGGGATGGCGTTCTCTGGTCTATATAGCAATTCCTTAATGCATTAACTGCTTCATTAAGTTTTCCCTCCCCCTCAAGGGCTATCTCAACCCTGTACGTCTTGCTTGCCTTCAAGGATTTGAGCTTTTCTATCTCACTTTTTTCGGCAAATCTCAAATCAGATACCTCGACCTTGTTCATGCCAAACGAATTTATCTCGCCCTCGAGCATTTTCAAATCCAGATTTCTCCTTCTCGGTTCTCTTACCTCGAGAATGAATGGCCTGCCGTTCCCCAGCATGAGAACATCTATATCCTCCCTTCCGGCACCGTGAAAATACTCCTCCGTCCCGTCTGCCAGTTCAACAACCCTCTCCGCAATGATTTCCTCCACACTTTCCTCGTACATCTTGCCGGTTCCGTGGCAGTAATCGCACCCTATGCCCCCGCACTTTCTGCACGGCCATCTTGTCTGCGGGATGCCTCGTACAAGTTTCCTGTACCTTCCGTAGATGTAAAGCGGGCGTACGTCCAGTTCTATGTCATCGTACTGGGTGTTTATTATTGCCGTAATGTGGGGACGGATGAAATCAACCTCCTTGCCCGTCGCATCGGCAACGAGTTTTCCCACTTCCCTGTTTATCTCTCGTTTTATGGTTTCCCCGTAATCCGTTAAGGACAGGAGTTCCTCCTCCCGCTTCAAAATGTCCTCCTCCACCCTGCTTCCCACGAGAAACGTATCATACTCGTAACCATCCATCGCCTCGACAATCATGCTGCTGAAGTTCTCCAGCTCGCCCATGATGCCCTCGCACAACCAGCATTCGTCAGGTTCCACTTCTGCAATGCCGAGAGATTTCCTGAGTATTGACCCCCTCTCAACATTGCTCATTCCGTGACCGACATTTGCGAACTGCCTGCCCAGACAGGAATCACACAACGGGCGGGATATTTTCCCTGCTACCGGCAGTATTCTGTCTGTATTCCAGTCTATCATCTATTGCCGAAAGGGGCAGCGGTTAAATAATTTGGCTACGCCCCTACTCCTCGAAATTCTTGCCGCAGTACGGACATACCTTTGCATCGAAAGGAATGGTTCTGCCGCAGCTCGGGCAAATCCTGTCCTTCTGCTCCTTCCCGGCAGCCTTCTTTTCGTAAAACGAAGGTTCGGGCGGTCGTACTATCAGCCATATAATCAATCCGATGATTCCGAAAAGCAATCCTATGATGAGCCAGAGTGCACCGCTCTTCCCCCTCTTCTCCGCATCCCTGTACATCCACACACCGATGCCTATCCATATTATGAAAAGGATTACGTACACGAAACAGAATGCTCCCGAAAATAGCCAGAATGCGCCCCAGTCATCACTTGTATTGTTTCCGTTAACAGCAGCCGATGCCATGCTGCCTGCCAGACCTGCAAGCAGAAGCAAAGCCATCCCAAACATAACAAGCTTATTTATTTGCCTCATAAGATGGTAACTCCTACGTTTTAAATATATTTTTCTATTTTTTTTAATATAAAAATCATGATTGATTTATCCGTACATCGGGCTGACCTGTATGAAGGGATTTCTATCGCCACATGCGCCCCTCCACACGACCTCTATCTGCTGTTCCGGACAAACTCTACAGTGCTGCCTTCAGTTCCTTAATGAAAGCCTCCTCCGGCATTGCACCCACGAATTCATTTTTTCCGTTTATCACTGTTTTCGGGACGCCGCTTACATCGTATTTTTGCGAAAGTTGCGGGAACTCTATTGCCTCTATCATGTCCGCCTTTATGTTATCGTTCTCAATCGCCGCCTGATGGGCGAGATGGACTGCCGATGGACAGTAGGGGCACGTTGGAGTTACGAAAACCTGCAGATGAAGGGGTTTATCTATCTTCGCTATCTCCTTCTTCGATTCCTCGCTCAGGGCGGTCTCCCCCTTGGAAACCTCCAGTATGTCCTGGATAAGCGTCGTGAACTCGTAGCCTGAAGGTATTCCGTAGAATTTCACACCGTAATCCTTTTCGCCTATGATTGCGATGGCAGGTATCTTGTCCACCCCGTACTCATCGGCCTTCTCCTTGTCATCCATGAAATGGTAGACCTCCGCATCTATCCTGTCACTCAATGCGGCAAGGGTTTCCACTATCTCTCTCGTCTCCTTACAGTATCTGCACTCGTGGTCGTGCTGGGTGAACATAACCAGTTTCACGTTCCCGGCAAGTTTATCCTCAAATTCTTTCTTCAAATATTCCTTGTCCTCGTCACTTATCAAAGCCATGGACGGGCAATCACGCCCCATATATATAATTTTGGTTGATTCGACATAAATATTTAAGAGGGGGCGGCATTTATCTTCATGCAGGCAGTGATACTGGCAGGCGGGTTCGGCACACGGCTGGCTCCGCTTACATATACGAGACCAAAACCCATGCTCCCCATACTGAACAAACCCATGATTCACCACCTTATCGATTCCCTGCCCCAGGAGACGGAGATAATTCTTGCAACCAACTACAAAACGGAGCAGATAAAGGAATACTTCGAGAAACTGGGAAGGGAGATAACAATAAACAAAGAACCCGAGCCGCTGGGAACAGGTGGCGCCACGAAGTATGCCGGGCATTACATAGACGGTACTTTCATGGTTCTGAACGGAGATATTATCTCCTCATTGAATGTGAGGAAGTTTATACAGTTCCACAAGGAAAACAGGGCGATGGCAACAATCTCCCTCTGGCCCGTGAAGAACGTGTGGGAATTCGGGGTCGTTGATCTGAAAACGGACGGAAGGATAACAAAGTTCGTGGAAAAGCCCAGAAAGGAGGATGCACCCTCCAATTTGATAAACGCAGGGGCTTACTGCCTGGAGCCGGAGATACTTGACTACATAGAGGACGGAAAGATGGTTTCAATGGAGAAGGAGATCTTCCCCCGGATAATAAACGAGGGGAAGCGATTTTACGGTTACACCTTCAACGGTTTCTGGATAGACGTGGGCAGACCGAGCAGCTACATAGAAGTGAATAAAATATTGCTTGAGAGAAACGGATTGGAAAATGCGGTAGGGGAAAGATGCGAGGTGGATGGAAGACTGGAAAAGAGCTGCATAGGAAACGATACGAGCATAGGAAAAAAATCGAGGGTGATATCGTCTGTCATATATGAAAATTCCACGATCGGCTCCAATTGCATAATAGAGAATTGCATAATAGGCTCCGACTGCAATATAGGTGACAATGTCGTGCTGAGAAATGTCATCATGGGCGACGGGGAGGCGGCGGAGACGGGGCAGAAGTTTGAAAACGAGAAAATATGGCGAAAAACCATTCCCGACGGATATCCCGAGAAGCAGGTGGGAAACGCGCTGGCAGATAACTAAATTTTTTATAATTCGATGCGTTACTTCATCATGCCCAGATTGTTCGGAACGAACGGCGTGAGAGGAGTGACAAACAGAGATATGGATTCTGATTTTGCCCTGAGACTCGGCAAATCCATAGGAACGTTCTTTGGCGGGGATATCGCGGTTGGAACAGACACGAGAACGTCGAACGAGATGCTCAAGGATGCCGTAATATCGGGCATTCTCTCCACGGGTTGCAACGTTTTCGATGGTGGCGTGCTTCCGTCGCCCGCGCTGCAGTATTACGTGAAGGAGAGCGGCAAAAGTGCGGGTGTCATAATAACGGCTTCCCACAACCCCCCGGAATTCAACGGGATAAAGGTCATTGACGGGGACGGCACGGAACTCGGCGAGGAGAAGGAGGAGGATATAGAAAAAATATACTTCGACGAAAAATGGAAGAGAGCGGGATGGGACGGAATCGGAAGGGTTTACGGTGCGGATGCCATATCGCCCTACATAGATGCCGTCGTATCGGGAGTGGATGCAGATGCCATAAGAAAAAAGGGGTTCAGGGTTGTGCTTGACTGCGGAAACGGGGCAGCCGGCGTTGCGGACCCGTACATCATGTCAAGGCTTGGTTGCAGGGTTGTAACGCTGAATGCCCAGGCAGACGGAAAGTTTCCGGGCAGGAATTCCGAGCCGGTGGAGGAAAACGTCAGTGATTTGATGGCAATGGTGAGGGAATGCGGGGCGGATTTGGGCATAGCATATGACGGCGATGCCGACCGTGCGATATTTGTAGACGAGAAAGGAGGATACATCTACGGCGACAAAACGCTTGCGGTTGTTTCCGGCCATATGGTGGAAAAGGGCGGCGGGGCGGTGGTAACGCCCGTCTCCACGTCGAGCTGCGTCGAGGAATTCGTGAAGAAAAAAGGCGGGGCGGTGGTGTACACACGTGTGGGCTCGCCGATAGTGGCAAGGAAGATGATCGAGATAAATGCAACATTCGGAGGGGAGGAGAACGGGGGGCTCATTTTCCCGGAACACCAGTACTGCAGGGACGGAGGGATGGCATCGGCGGTGATGCTCGAGATAATGGCATTGAAAAACAAAAAACTCTCGGAACTGATAGCGGAAGTACCGGAATACCATCTTGCAAAGACAAAGCTGAGATGCAGCAATGAAAGGAAGAAAGAGGTCATGGA
>CAZOAF010000037.1:0-8537 GCA_964577775.1 uncultured Thermoplasmatales archaeon
CTTCATGAAACGTAATCGAGATGGCGTATTTATTTTTTGAACTGCAGATGAAACAAAAAACTTTTTAAACCCTGCGAAGAGGGGCAAAATTATTTTTAATGACATGGCGTTGTTAAACCGATGAAGACAGCCCCGCGGAAGTTTATCGATGTTACAGACGTGGAAAAATCGGTTTTTGACGTGTCGGGCAGCGCCTCCGCAATGTGTTTGAAATGCAGGGGAACCAAGATGCTCTGCGGGAAGGACAGGTGCCCCATACTTGTCAAATTCTACTCGAGTTCGAAAACCGAACCCCTCATAGACTCAACATCGCTTCACGGCTCGACGCCGCCCTCCGTGTTTGTCGGAAGGGAGGGATACCCCAATGTCAACATAGGGCCCATGCTCCCTCCGATTCAGGGCGATACCTCGCTCATAGACACCCCGGAGCAGTGGGTGGGCAGGAAAATCGATGACATCGTCGATTTCCGAATGAAACTCGTGAGGGGCAAATACCGCTCATCCATCTACAATTTCTCAGGAAAAGTCGTCGAGTTCACCAGGGAGATTGCCCTTGCGGCGCGTCCGGTTGATATGGAAATAACATTCGAGAAAAAGCCGCGAGGAAGCATCGCACTGTACGACGAGGTTCAGCCCCACGGCCCCTCTGCCCCCATAAAGAAGGTATGGCTGGAGAATCCGAGAGTGGAGCCGCGCATCGAGAGGGCATTCTACGACGGCGATTTGAAAGCAAGGGATGCACTTGTCGAGCTGTACAACAGCGGGGTGATGGTGTCCAGGATACAGAAAGCCTTTTCCGTCGGGGCGTTCGGCGTGGAGGAAAACCGAAGGTTCGTGCCAACCAGATGGAGCATAACGGCCGTTGACTCGACCATAGGAAATGAAATCAAGAAGGAGGTGAAAGAACACCCCTTCATAAACGAATACCGCATCTACGAAACCCGGAGCCTCGACAACAGATGGCTCGTGCTCATGTATCCATCCTCGTGGCAGTACGAACTCATAGAGGCATGGTATCCCAACACGACATGGAACCCGTCGAAGAGGCAGATTGTCATATTCGGCGACCACGAGTTCTACGGCGGCAGGAGCAAGTATGCGACCATCGGGGGATGCTACTACGCCGCCCGGCTTGCGACAGCCGAGGCGCTGGACCGCGAGCGGCGGCAGGCAGGCGTCGTCGTTCTGAGGGAGATACATCCCGGTTACATAATGCCCGTGGGGGTATGGAACGTGAGGGAGAATGTGAGAGATGCATTGAGGAAGGAGCCACTGAAATTCGATACCTTCGGGAGTGCGTTGAATTACGTCTCGCAGACAATGGACATCCCGCTCGAAAGATGGATAGAGACAAGCGAGCTGATAAGGGACCGGCTGCATCAGCGCCGTCTGGAGGACTTCATGAAACCATGACATCCGAAAAATGGTGCAGGACGGCACTTTCACCTTCCAGGTTGCCGGGACTGGACTACTCCCTGAACCCGTATTACGGATGTGCCCATGCATGCAGATATTGCTACGTGCCGAACGTGCTTCACGTTGACAGGAAAAAATGGAACAGGGCATATGCAAAGGTCAATATCCCGACCGTTCTCCAGAAGGAATTGAGAAGCAAAAAGGAAGGCATAGTCGGCATATCCACCGTGACAGACCCGTATCAGCCCGTGGAGAGGGAGTACGAACTCACGAGAAAGTGCCTGTCGGTACTGCTGAGGAAGGACTTTCCGGTGAATATCCAGACAAAGTCAGACCTGGTGGTTAGGGATATGGACATCATAAAAAAGTTCAGCAGGGCCGCGGTGGGAATAACGGTAACAACTCTTGACGAGGAAGATGCGGGACTTCTGGAGCCGGGGGCACCGCCGGTCGAGAAACGTCTTGACGCTGCCAGGGAGATGGCCGACAGGGGATTATACGTTTACATATTCTTCGGACCGGTATTTCCCGACATGGGAACCGATGAAGTGGACGAGTACGTCAGAACATTCGTTGATGCGGGTGCAAGGGAGATAATCATCGACTCCCTCCATCTGAAAGCGGGTGTCAGGGAAAGCGTTCTCTCCGCCCTGACAGATGACAAACGGGAAGAATTCGAGAGGGGATTGGACGGAAATTACTACGAGGGAATACTGAAGGAGATGAGAAAAAAATGCGAGGGAAAAATTGTTCTTACGGAAGCCTTCGGTTATTAATTACAGACAGATTATAGAAAAGGGCGAAAAGTATAAGAATGACTTACTTATATAGTATACTGAAGGGATGAGATGCAAAAGGAGGAGATAATTCAGCTCCATACCTTATTCGCTCAGATAAAGAACGAGCTGGAGAGGCAGTATTCGGGGCAAAACGAGGCCTTCGAGGAGTATGATGAACTCGGGGTGTTTCCCCACCACGTACATAAATCAAAGGATGACCACAAAAAAGCCGTATTTATTCTCGGGAAGGGAATAGCACAGGTTTTCTCCCACGACAAGTATTCCGGAGCCGGGAGAGTGGCGGAGAGACTGGCAAGGATGGAAGCAAGGATAAGATAGACGGTATGGAAAATAATTTTAATTCCCGTGCATCAATAACTTTAAGTATGAGTGTACTTTCTACTCTCAATGATGAGAAAAGCAGTCATCTCGATTTTTATACTGGCTATGTTTGTACTCGGCAATACGCTTTATGTCAGGGGAAGCAATTTCGAAACAGAAGAAGTGAACTTCGCGTTTTCGCCTCCCCATTTGCACAACGGCGTAAACTATGTCACTTTCTCGGACGCGAGCAATTCCCTGTCATCTGCAGGATACCCCGTCATGCCCTACGAATCAAAGGTGATGACATTTCCTTTCGGAACGAAAATAAAGGGCATTGATGTCAGCATCGGGGACGTGCAGACAATTCACCTCGACAAGAAAATAGCACCCGCCCCGGAGGCGGTACCGCTCAACGGCGCGGAGCCGACGGGAGTGCAGGAAGGCGAAATATATCAGAGTGACAGTGCATACCCGTCGAACTGGGTCGAGTGGAACACGGGAGCAGGACTGGAGAATGGAAGACGTGTCGTGTTTCTCACGATACATGCTTTTCCGGCACGCTATGTGCCCGCATCAAACGAGTTGCAGTACGTGGATGGCGTGAATGTAAAAGTCAGGTATGTACCGCCTGCGGAATCCATGCCATTGAAAGATGTTTACAACCTGCTCATCATTGCCCCGTCGGAATTCACCGACGCCCTGCAACCGCTTGTTGACCACAAGAACAGCTGGGGCATTCCCACGTACCTGGCAACACTTGATGAGGCATATTCATCCACCGGAAGGGATAACGCCGAGAAAATCAAATATTTCATAAAGGATGCCGTGGAGAAATGGGGTGTGAAATATGTCATGCTCGTGGGCAGTGCCGGCAAATTTCCCATACGGCTGTCCTATACCTACGACGGGGAAGAGAGCAACTTCATAAGCGACCTTTACTATGCCGACGTATACGATGCGGACGGCAGGTTCTCCTCGTGGGACACGAACAACAATGACCTATTCGGAGAATACGATTACCATGGAAAAACTGATGAGATGGACCTTTATCCCGACGTGTATGTAGGCAGGCTGGCATGCGATAGCACCTCCGAGGTGTCATCGGTGGTCGACAAAATAATATACTACGAGAGCGCCACCTACGGCAGCGAATGGTTCGAGCGGGCGGTGCTCTGCGGCGGGGACAGCCATGATGACAACGGCGGCGTGCTGGAGGGAGAATATACGAAAGAACACGCCGACAATTATCTCGGAGATTTCGAAATCACGAAACTTTATGTCTCCACGGGCAGTCTGGATGACAAGAGCATAAAGGATGCGATAAACGACGGCGCCGGATTTGTTGACTTTTCGGGTCATGGGAACAGGTACAGCTGGGCAACTCACCCTCCGGGCGAATTCGATACATGGATAGGAATAGATGTCAGTGATGTGACGCTGCTTTCAAACACAAACGAGTATCCCGTGGTGGTTCTCGATGCATGTTCAACAGGGAATTTCAAGTACGGGAACTGTCTTGCATGGCATTTTGTCAAGGTGGGTGACAGAGGGGCGATTGCCACCTTTGCGACAACCGCACTCTCGTGGGGCTATCTCGGCTCGTCATGCATCGCGGGGCTCTCCGGATACATGGATGTACATCTGACCAGGTACATATCGGAGAGAGGGATGGCGGGGGACGCCCTGTCCGGCAGCATAAACGACTACCTGAACTACCATTCGGATATGTCGGCAACGGACTACAAGACCGTGGAGGAATTCGAGCTGTTCGGTGACCCGACCCTCAAGATCGGGGGTTACGAGGGATGCAGTTTGAGCAAACCCCGACCCGGCTACCTCTACCTTTTCAACAAGGAAGTCATGCCGACCCTGCTGGGAAGAACTGTCATAATAGGGCAGATAGATATCGATGCCGCGGCAGCCACCGACATAACAAGGGTGGAGTTCTACGTGGACAGCGACCTCAAGTACACGGCGGAAAGCGAGCCCTACTCCTGGCTCTGGGACGAACGGGCAATAGGACGGCATACCGTGAAAATCGTGGGATACAAGGAAGGCGGGAACACGGTGGAAAATTCGCTTGACGTCATCATATTCAACCTATGATTGAAAAGGTAACTGTCGTGGGTCACATTGCACTTGATTTCGTATTTGATATACCCTACCATCCCGAAAAGAACCACTCCATTTTCATAAAAAACAAGGAAAGATACTTCGGCGGAGGCGCAGCCAATATAGCCGCCGGCATTGCAAAACTCGGATGCAGAAGCGAGCTCGTGGCAGCGGTGGGACAAGATTTCGAGGGCAGCGAATACCATTCCTACCTGAAAAATCTAGGGGTTGAACTCGAAGTAGAGAAATTCAGGGGAGAAATACCCCGGGCATACATATTCAACGACGAGGAACAGAACCAGGTGAGTTATTTTTACTGGGGCGTATCGGACAGGATGGGAATTATGAAGGCACGCAAAAGGGATGTGGTTCATATTGCCCCCTCGCATCCGGAATTTGCATGCAGGATGGCAGAGAGGGCGAAATTCGTGGCGTTCGAGCCCGGGCAGGACATACCGAGATACGACAGGGAAAAAATGTCCTTCATCATGGAAAAAACCGACATCCTCTTCTGCAACGTATTCGAGCTCAATAAAATCAAAAAGATCACAAACAAGGGGAGAATGGAGCTGGCGGAGCGCATGGATATGGTTGTCACCGAAGGGGAGAAGGGCAGCACCCTTTACCACGACGGAAAGGCGAAAAAAATTCCTGCTGTGAAATCCGATGTCGTCGACCCCACGGGAGCAGGCGACGCCTACAGGGCGGCTTTCTGGGCGGGAATGATGAAGGGGCTGGACATGGAAACATCGTGCAAACTGGGGAGCACGGCTGCATCCATGGTCGTGAAGGCAAGGGGGGCGCAGTCCGGAATGCCCGGATGGGAAGAGCTGATGGATGCGTACGAATCCAATTTCGGAAAGTAGAAAATATTTAATGCTCCGCCCCTTTTACAGAACATGCTCAGAAGCCATTATTCTGCGGATGTCGGGGAGGAGGAAACCGGCGGGCAAATATCCATTGCCGGCTGGGTGGAGGATATAAGGAATCTCGGCGGCATCGCCTTCATTCTGCTTCGCGATAAGACGGGGAGGGCACAGATAACCTGCATCAAGAAGGAAACTCCGGACATATTCGAGAAAATCACATCGTTATCGAGGGAAAGCGTGATATCGGTGGAGGGGCTGTGCCAGAAAAATGATAAGGTGAGAAACGGATGGGAAATACTGCCCGAAAAAATGGAGGTTCTTTCGCATGCCGAGACACCCCTCCCGATGGGCATTGCCGACAAGGTAAACGTTGATTTTGATACCCGCCTCGACAACCGCTTCATAGACCTCCGCAGGGAGAAGGTGGAGGCAATATTCGAAATACGCCGCACATTTATAGAGGGTGCATCGGAATTCCTTTCATCCAAGGGTTTCATGCAGGTTCACACACCCAAAATAACCGTCTCCTCACCGGAAGGGGGTACCGAGGTGTTCAAGATAAACTACTTCGGCAGGGATGCATATCTTGTGCAGTCGCCCCAGTTATACAAGCAAATTTTGATGGCAACCGGGATGGACAGGGTGTACGAGGTGGCATGGTATTTCAGGGCAGAGGAACACGATACGTCCCGCCATCTGAACGAGTCAACCGCCATTGATGTCGAGATGGCGTTCATAGACAGCGAGGAGGATGTCATGAGGGTTGGAGAGGAGATGGTTAAATCCGTTCTCGAGAGGATGCTGGACGAACGTGAGAGGGAACTGAACATGCTGGGAGTCAAGATAGATGTGCCTCAACTCCCATTCACAAGAATCACCTACGATGAGGTCGCAGAGATACTGGAGAAAAATATGGATTTCAAATGGGGTGACGACCTTGGCACCGACGAGGAGAAGGTTGTCGGCAGCGAGGTGAATGAGCAGTTCTACTTCATAACCAGATTTCCGCTCGAGACGAAACCTTTCTACGCCATGCCGGACGGAAAGTACGCAAGGGCCTTCGACATGGCATGCAACGGCACGGAGATTTCATCCGGGGCGCAGAGAATACATGATTACGAGATGCTGAAGGGCAGAATAGAAGAAATGGGAATGAATGTCGATAACTTCAGCGAATATCTGAAGGCTTTCAGATACGGCATGCCCCCGCACGGCGGGTTCGGATTCGGCATAGAACGATTCCTCATGGAAGTGCTGAAACTCGGCAACGTGAGAGAATGCATTCTGTTTCCGCGTGACAAGAAAAGGATAAGCCCGTAAGCAAACGAAAAATATTATAATAAATTCAGGCAATTAGAGCTATTATTTCGTATAGGAAATGTAAACTTAAGTTTGTGGATATTTACACTCAGAGAAACAGCAACCCAATATTTTTAATAATAAGGGATATTATTGTTTATTGTGACTGGAACAATAGAATCCGAGAGCATGATAAATGACATAAAAAAGAATGATTCTTCAGGAGAGGGGTCTTTTGGACAAACACTACCAAAAACAATCTTTAAAGATGGTGATTTGCACAGCAAAGTATTGGATATTGGTTATACTAAAGTATGTGACTGCCCAAAAAATCATCTAAATTGCATGACTGCTAAAGAATGGCTTAAGCATCAGCTCGGGGTATGGAAATTTACATACGAGGGCAGAGATATTCGTGATAAAAGCATTCATCCCGCAACGTTTCCAATATCCTTAGCAAAAGAGGTTATAAAATTATTCACACATGAAGGCGAATTAGTTCTTGACCCTTTTGTAGGTAGTGGAACAACTCTCGTTGCTGCTCAAGATCTAAATCGAAATGCTGTTGGTTTCGATCTCCAAGAAAAATACATCAAACTTTGTGGAGAAAGATTGTCCACAGAAAGACTTTTGAATAACACTCAACAAGTTGCAATTCAAGATGATGCTACCAATATAGACAAATATTTCAAAAAAGAAACGATTTCGTTACTTTTCACATCACCACCTTATGCTAATTTATTAAATCGAGAAAGAAAAAATAAATCGAGGAGATACCGCAAAAACGACCAATATGGCAAAGTAGAACAATATTCCCAAGATCCAAGAGACCTTGGTACAAAGGGATTGGAAGACTATACAATTGCCATGGGAGATATTTTTGAACGAATTTTGCCCCTATTAAAACCAAAAGCTCACTGTGTCATAAACGTTCCTGACATGTGGTGGGAAAATAGAAGGATTACAATTCATGTTTCACTGATAAACGAATTAAGAAAAAGAGGATATGAGTTAAGAAATATAATTATATGGGATAGGACAAATATTGTAAATCAAATAGGGATATTTGGCTGGCCAAGCAATTACATAACAATGGGGGTCACCTTCGAGTATCTACTGGATTTTTGGAAACCCCACAAAACAACCGGGACGGTATAAATGAGGTAGATAGTATGGAGATATACACAAAAGAAGAGTTGATTCAGAAGCTAATTGAAATAAAAAATATGGGATGGATACCCAATGCAAGACCTGGAAATCAAGGGGGTGTTGGCAATACATTAGAAGATCTGCTGAACATAGAAGAAAATAACCTACCGATTCCAAATGCCGCTGAATGGGAATTGAAAACTCAAAGGTCAAACCAATCATCATTAACTACTCTTTTTCACATGGAACCATCACCTAGAGCCATGAAATTTGTTCCATCTATCCTTCTGCCAAAATATGGTTGGAAGCATGAAAAAGCAGGAAAATTATATCCTGACAGCGAAATGAGTTTTCGGCAAACAATAAATGGCTTATCAAGGCTTGCAGGATAACTCTTAATTCCAAGTTCATTCCAAACATCTAAAAAGTTTTCAAGCATTATTAAAACACTCACAAATTCATTAGATATTTCATCATTTGAAAATTTATTTTCTAATTGGTGATATAGTGAAAAAGTTTGTTGTAAAATTGGTGATGGTCTATTTTGTAACGTCTCTGCTATTTTTCTAATTGATTCTATATATGCATT
>CAZOAF010000038.1:0-8464 GCA_964577775.1 uncultured Thermoplasmatales archaeon
CCTGCAGGCGGGAAAAAGTAGGCAATGGTCCATGCCCCGTACTTTCCTGCCACATCTCCCGGCAGATAGTCGAGCACGAATATGAAGTAGTATGCTATGGTCAGAAAGGGAGTCACGAATATCAAAAATTTGTACAGAACGGCGAGATTGTTTTTAATCATCTGGAACTGGTCGTACGCGTCTCTGACCAGCTTAGGAAACTTCATCTGAATCTTCATTTTTACCATTTTTCAAATCCTCATATGCCTTGTCTATGATATTCTTCACCGTCTGGTAGACCTCGTCCATGCTAACCTCCTCGCCCGTAAGCCGGGAAAGGAGGCGGGAGAGGCGGGTGGCTGTTCTTACGAATATCAAATAGAATGCAAACAGCATGCCCCACGTGAAAGCGACAAGGGCTGTCATTACTATGAGAAGGTAGTTCATTGGAAGGTAAACGGGATGGGCTAAAAAGATTTTGGTTTTGTTTCAATTTTTATTGCCCAAAAACTCTATATTCGCTGTTATGATACATACGTAATGCCCTTTACCAAGTCGAAGTTGATGGAGTTTCCCAGAGATGTTGTCGTGGGGCACGGCGTCATAGAGGAGATAGTCGATTTATGCAGGAAGGTGAATCTCGGGAAGCATCCGCTTGTCGTTCATGACGGGAGAACCAAGGAGCTTGCCGGAAATCGAATAGTGGAGATACTGAATGACAGCGACTATACGGTGGAGGACATCGTGGTGGAAAGGGCCACAATGGACGAGGTGGAAAGGGTTCAGAATCATGCAACGAAATGGGGTGTCAACTCCATGATAGCCGTGGGCGGCGGCAGCGTCATAGACGTTGCAAAGCTTGCCGCCTTCAATTACGGGGTGCCTTTCATAAGTGTTCCCACTGCGGCGTCGCACGACGGTATAGCATCGCCCAGGGCGTCGATAAAGGAAAAGGTTGGCTCGGTGTCAATGCAGGCCCGCTCTCCCGTTGCGGTGCTGGCAGATACTTCGCTGATATCGAAGGCGCCCTACCGCATGCTTGCATCCGGCTGCGCCGACGTCATATCCAATCTGACGGCAATTCTCGACTGGCAGCTTGCGTGGAGGCTCAAGAGGGAGTATTACAGTTCGTTTGCGGTCGCGCTTGCGAAGACGGCGGCGGATTTGATAATAGAGGATGCGGAGTACATAAAACCCGGAATAGAGGAGGCATCCTGGATAGCGGTGAAATCCATGATTGTGTCGGGCGTGGCAATGAGCGTTGCGAACTCCTCGCGTCCCGCAAGCGGCGCCGAGCACATGTTCTCCCATGCACTCGACAGGATTGCACCGGGGAAGGCAATGCACGGCGAGCAGTGCGGCGTCGGGGCGATAATGATGATGTATCTTCACGGCGGCGACTGGAAGATGATAAAGAATGCGATTAAGGATATTGGTGCACCCACCACAGCCAGAGAACTCGGGGTCTCGAAGGAGGATATCGTTGAGGCACTCATGATGGCTCCCAAGGTAAGACCGGACCGCTACACCATTCTCGGTGCGGACGGCATATCAAGAGAGGCGGCGGAGCATCTGGTGAAGGTTACGGGTGTTGCGTAGGCGATAAAATGACATTTGTAACTCTGATAGGCAAAAAGCTGGCAAAGAAAGGCAACGAATTTGTGTATTTTGGAATAGCGAAGGACTGCAGGGGATGCAAGCTGAAGATGGTTTGCTCCAATCTGAAGGAGGGGAGGAGATACCGCATAACTAACGTGAGGGACAAGCACCATGACTGCAGTCTTTACGAGGGCGGCGTCGTGGCCGTGGAGATAGAAAAACTTCCAATCATAACCACGATAAGCAGGGAGAGCGCGGAAGGCACGGCGGTTACATACAAGGAGGTAATATGCGACAACATAAGCTGCGAGAACTATTCACTGTGCCATCCCGGGGTCAGGGGGAAGAAATACAAAATTGTCGAGGTGATGGGGGATGTCGATTGCCCGCTCGACTACGATTTGAAAAAAGTGGCACTTGACGATTAACCGCTGCAAGTTTGATCGGGATAGAAGATGAATAGCAAATTCATGAAGGTCATTAATGAAAATATTGTATTCCTGCCATTCTTTTTTATTTTTATTTTATTAAGCGCTCTGTATTCTCACGAGATAGTGCATTATTCCGACTTTGTTGACTGGCAGACCATAGTCACTCTGGCAGGGTTGTTGATAATCACGACAGCCATAAAAGAAAGTGCATACTTTTCTATTGTTGCGGAGAAAATTCTTAAAAAGGCAAATACCGAAAGAAAAGTAGCATTATTGTTAATTTTACTATCCTGCATACTCTCTTCATTTTTGACAAATGATATCGCGTTGTTTATTGTTGTCCCGTTAACATTGAGTTTTCGGAGGTTTATCGGAAGCAGTATGGGGAAATTGATAATCTTCGAGGCAATAGCCGTGAATGTTGGCTCCGCCTTAACCCCTATAGGGAATCCTCAAAATCTGTTCTTGTGGCATCAGTGGGATGTATCTTTTTTAACTTTTGTGATGAAAATGCTCCCGCTCTTTGTTTTGCTTTTTGCTTTACTTATTATTTTCGTTTTGATTATATTCCCCTCAAAAAAATTATCCGCACATAGCAATCAGGAAAAAATCAAATTTGGCAGGAAATTATTCCTTCTATCGATTTTACTTCTGGCAGGATATGTCATCATCATTCAATTTGGGCTGGCGTATTACGCTCTGCCTGTTGTTTTCCTTGTTTATCTGGCTTTCTACAGAAATATACTGCCGAAGGTTGACTGGTTATTGATACTGCTTTTTGTAACCATATTTGTTGATTTTCATTTAATCAGCAGAATGCAGATTATTCTAAATTTTGTGAATTTGTATGATTTGAATAGCCATACTACGGTGTTTTCGCTGTCAATATTATTTTCACAAATTACAAGCAATGTCCCGGCAAGTATTTTCATGTCCAAATTTTCCCATAACTGGCTTTCCATAGCATACGGAGTAAATGTCGGGGGCAATGGGACTGTTATTGCTTCTCTCGCCAATATAATTGCTTTGAGATTCGCAGGGGGCAAAAAAATATGGATGGATTTTCATAAATATTCGTTGCTTTATTTAATTGTGACAGGTGGGCTGGCATATGCAGTGTTTTTCCTGTGATGATAATACCGTTGCAGTTGCAAATCCCGAAAATTTAGCAATTTTTATATATCCATTACTGATATTATTGTGCATGAAGGGATGGGAACATATAGGCAACTTCGGTGAAAGCCTGAAGATGTACGGTAAAGGAGAAATCAGGAGACTCGTCGATGAAAGGGGAAGCGTTGTGGTGGAGTATCGCATGGGAACGTAGATTAAACAATGGATGAAAACACCTTCGGGAGGGCTTTCGATTACATAAAGGAGGTAATTGAAAGAAGCAGAAATTTTGAGGGAGAGACGGAAATAGAACTCGACGAGGGAAATTTCACAGCCCGCCTCGATGAGAGTGTCTTCAAAAAATTCGAGGGGGCGGAAAGGGCGAGGGGGGCAGCCATAGATGGCAGTTCTTTCAGAATACTGAGCGGTCATTCCTTTGTTATAGCGGGCAGGAGGACGGGATATGTCATCGCGGACGAGAAGGGCATAATCTCCAGGAAAATAGGGGACATAACAATCGAGGCGATAGAGAAGCGTGAGGCGAAAAGACTGTTCGAAGAGAAATACGAGGAATTTATGGGTTGCATGCCGGATGATGCCCCCGATAGCATTGATGAGGTGGTCGATGCCGTCAGGGGGCTTGAGGAGAACGCAGCGGCAAGAGATGCCATGGACAGACTGGAAGCGGGGGACATATTGATGATGGACGGCTCTCTCAGGGGGGGCAAATTTTTATCTGAAGTGATAGACCGAAATTGCAAATATGCCACCGATAGGGGAATACATCTTGTGGGGGTATGCAAGAGGAGCGACCTTTACACCGACCGGCTGCCTGTGCTGAGCTGGGTGAAGGTGAGGGGTGATAGAATTTTCGGCAGGCAGAGGTGGTACTATCCGCTATCCGAGGGGGACGGGATATATATAGCAAAACTCCATCCGTTTTCGCGGTTTTCCTTCCGGGTGGACATGAATCCCGCGGAAAGGGACGTCGATGGAATTTTCAGCATGATATCCGCATTTTCCAACGATGTTTCCTACATGGGTTACCCGTACCCTCTTGCAGAAATTCACAGGAACGTGGTGATAACGTCGGAGGATGGTTTATATTGCCGGAAAGCATTGAGGGAGATGGCACTCATGAACGGCTTCACCATGGACGACTGGGAGGAGCTGTTCCTTGACTATCATGACTATCTCGGGTGATGAAATGCTTGGAAGGGTAATAGGGAGAAATGCAACGGAAATCGTATTCAGGTATCCCTACAGCGGGGATGTGAAGATAGGGGAGATTCTGATAGCCGAGGACGAGGAAAAGGACGCCCTGTTTTTCCTGCGCGTGGTCGACCTCCAGTACGGACAGGAGGCATCGGAGAGATGGGGGTACAGAACGGCGGGCGAGATGATGATGCTTGACGAGATGAACCAGCCCTACGCCATGAGGGACAAGGAGAGCAGGCTGTTCAAACTCGGGGTTTGTTCGCCCCTCGGTTATCTCCGGGACGGGCAATTCCGCAAGCCCAAGGCAATCCCCTCCCATTTCTCGAAGGTCAGAAGGGCGAGCAAGGATGACTACGAATTTCTGAGAAAAAGTGTGGGAGATATCATCATCGGCAGGTTGAGGAGCGGCGAAACAGAGGTGGACGTGGAGGTGGGACTCGACGGCAGTTTGATAGCCCACCACATCGGCATATTCGCAACAACCGGCATGGGAAAGAGCAATCTGATGAGGGTGTTTGCCGCCTCCGCCATGCGTCACGGAAAATACGGAATTTTGATAGTCGACCCGCACGGAGAGTACTACGAGGGGGGGAGCGGGACGAAGGGGCTGAAGCATCATCCGATGGCAGAGAACTCGCTTGTCGTTTACTCTCCCCACCGGCTGAGCGGCCCGCACAACACCCTCAAGATATCCGCATACGAGATAACGGTGAGGGATGTTCAGGAGATATTCTCGTTCACCGATGCCCAGAGGGATGCCCTTCATGCCATAAGTTCACGATTCGGCAGGGAGTGGCTCGTTCGTCTGTGCGAGATGGAGAGCGAGGAACTCGTGGAGAATTTCGGCAGGAGGATACAGGACATAACATTCAACGTGCTCAAGAGAAGGGCCGAGCGCATAATGGATTCGGAGATAATTCACAGGGACATGAACGTGGCTGTCACAGATTCCATAATGAATCATCTGAATGAGGGGAAGGTCGTTCTTGTCGATACCTCGGGGCTTTACGAATACGAGGAAATTCTCGTGGGCGTCATCCTCGCAAGAAAAATTCTCTCCCGCAACAAGAATGCATACCGCAACAAGGAGGGATTCGCCAAACTCCCGCCGGTTCTGATAACGATGGAGGAAGCTCAGCGCGTGTTGAGGGGCGAGGGCATATTCTCACAGATTGCAAGGGAGGGAAGAAAGTTCAAGGTCGGGTTGTGCGCGATAACCCAGCAGCCGAAGTTGATAAAGGAGGAGTTGCTTTCCCAGTTCAACACATTCTTCATACTCGGGCTTGCCGACGAGGGGGACAGGAACATCATAAAAGGTTCCGCAAAGCAGGATCTGTCCAAGATAGAGAAGGAGATACAGATGCTGGAGGCAGGGGAGGCGCTTATAACGTATCCCGGTGCCCCTTTCGCCATACCTGCAAAAATATACTGGTACGACGATTACATAGGGAACATGGAGGAAAGCAGAAGGGACGGCATAAAGATGGACGGCGGTTTTTACTGATGTGATAGTTATTTAATCCTGCTTGCAATTATCCACGGGCATGAACCGGAAACACGCGGGAGTTCTGGCCGTCATATGCGCAAGCGTTATGTGGGCGATAGAGCCGGTACTTGCAAAACTCTCCTACCAGAATTCCGATTTTCTTCACACCTCCGCCGTAAGGGCATTTGTCGTCACGCTCGTGGCACTTTCATACATGGCCATCAAGGGGGCAAGCCCCGCGGTGGGGCGGAAGCAGCTGCCCGCGCTCGTGTACATAGGCATAGTGGGCACACTGTTCGCTGATCTGCTTTACTTCTTCGCCATGGCCGAGATTCCGGTCGTGAACGTTGTGCTGATAGGGCACATGCAGCCGGTTTTCATAATTCTCATAGGCTTTCTCATTCTCAGGGAGGAAAAACTTGCGGGAATCGACTACGCGGGCATTGCGTTCATGATGCTCTCCGCGCTGATGGTATCGACAGGTACAATCGGCAATCTTCAGTCCATGAAATTCGGCACACTCGGGGACGTGCTCGTGCTTGTATCCACGATATCCTGGGCAACAGCGGCAATTGCAGTCAGGAAATATTTGACGGGGATGAATGCGGGCGTGATTGCATTCTACAGATTCCTGATTGCCTCGACAGCATTTGCGGTATATCTCACCGCAACTTCCGGGATAGTGATTGCAAATGTCTATCAAATCGCGGTGGGGATTGTCGTGGGTGTGGGAACCATACTGTACTACGAGGGGCTGAAGCGCATAAAGGCCGCGCAGGTTTCGGCGCTCGAACTCTCGGCACCGTTCTTTGCAGCCGTGATTGCATTTGCCGTGCTCGGGGAGATGCTCACTCCTTTCCAGATTGCAGGTATCGCAATGCTTTTCCCGGGGATATACTACCTTTCGAAAAAAGAGGGTTAAATGCCGGGGCACTGATTTGCTATCTCCTCGTCGATGTTCTTGTTGCCGTAAGCCTTCTCGAAATGCTTCCTGAAATCATCCGCCACCTTTCTCGCCCTTTCGTCGTACTTATCCTTGTCATCCCATGTGTTTCTGGGCCAGAGTATTTCCGGGGGCACGCCGGGGCATTCCTCGGGCACCATCACCTTGAAGAAATCATGCCTTCTGTACCTGACATCCTCGAGTTTTCCGCTAAGCGCGGCGTCTACCATCGCCCTCGTGTAGTCTATGTCTATTCGCTTCCCTACGCCGTAAGGTCCTCCCGTCCATCCCGTATTTATGAGGTAGACGTTCGTGCCGTATTTCTCCATCCTCTCCCCGAGCATGTTGGCGTACACATCGGGATTCCGGGGCATGAAAGGCTCGCCGAAGAAGCGCGAAAATACCGATACCGGCTCTTCTATCCCCGTCTCCGTGCCTGCAAGTTTGCTCGTGTAGCCCATCAGAAACCACAGCATTGCCTGTTTCCTGTTGAGTCTCGCCACCGGCGGGATGACCCCGTTGGCATCTGCGGTGAGAAACAGAATGGTTCTCGGGTGGCCCGCGGTCGAGGAGGGCTTGACGTTCGTCAGGTAGGTGAGCGGATACGAAGCCCTGGAATTCTGCGTCAGCCGCCCGTCGGAAAAATCGAACTTGCCGTTTGGATACATCATGGCATTCTCCACTATTGCCCCGTGCTTCCTCCAGTCGTCCTCGTGCATGACGGCGTTGTAAATCTCCGGCTCCTTCTTCTCCTTTATGTCTATCATCTTGGCGTAGCATCCGTTCTCAAAGTTGGCAATGCCGTTGTCGCACCACCCGTGCTCGTCATCGCCCAGAAGGGCGCGGCGGGGGTCGGCGGAAAGTGTTGTCTTCCCCGTGCCGGACAGGCCCAGCAGGAGTGCGGAGCCGTTCTCGCCGTCATTTGCCGAGCAGTGCAGGGGGAGTATGCCCTTCTCCGGAAGGAGGTAATTCATCACGGTGAACATGAGCTTCTTAACGGAGCCCTGGTAGGCGGAACCGTAGACAATGCCTATGTTGTTGTCGAAATCCATTGCCACGAGCATGTTGGAAGTCCTGCCGTCCTTCGTCTTGCGGAGCCTCCCCCTGTATTTCTTGCTGTCCAGCTTGTCATACGGGAGAACCAGCAGGATGAATTCGTTGCCGTAAAAAACGCTTTTTTCTATGCCGTCCGGAACCGCACGGAACATGTTATCCGTGAAAAGTGCGGTGAGCGCATGGTCTGTAACTGTTCTCGTGGGCAGCGCCCATGCAGGGTCGGCGCCTATCGCCCTGTCAGTGACGTATACGTGATCCTTGCCTTCAAGCGTGCGGAGCGCATCGCCGAGAACCATCTCGAATGTTTCCGGGTCTATGGGATTGTTGTTAGGTGAGTCCCAGTCTATGTTTCTCTCGCTTTCGGCCCGGCGGACAATGACAGTGTCCTTCGGACTTCTCCCCGTCGATTCGGGAGGCGTCCACGTTGCAAGCGCGCCGTTTTTTGATACAAGCACTTCCCTGTTTTCCACAGCCGCCTCTATCATCTCCCTTCTGGGGATGTTGTCCTTGACGTTGACGTGGTCGTTCAGGATTCTATCCAGTTTTTTCCTGAACTCCACGACACTCACCTTTCCCGCGGGCATGTGGAACACAGTTGGCAGAAAGAATGAAAGACGTATAAATGTTTGGGATGAAATG
>CAZOAF010000039.1:0-8461 GCA_964577775.1 uncultured Thermoplasmatales archaeon
TTCTCCCGCATGGGCAAACGATGGTTGTGGTGGCTGGCATTTGCCGTCCTGCTCGTCCTTTCTGTCGATTTCTGGAACTGGAATGACGGACACATGATATGGTTCATGCCGTTGTGGACATGGTACGTATTTTTCCTCACGCTTGCCCTCTCGGCATTTTTCTCGCTGTTTGCAAAATACGGATGGAGGGACGAATGATGCTGGCAGTGGCGATGATGGTTGTTTATTTCCTTGTCCTGCTCGCCCTCGGCATATACGCCCACAAAAAAACGAAGAACGATGCCGAGGATTACTTTCTTGCGGGAAGGAGATTCGGCCCCGTCGTGCTTTTCTTCACGCTTGCCGCAACGAACTTCTCGGCCTTCACCTTCCTCGGCTTTGCCGGAAAGGCATACACCGACGGCATGGGGCAGTACGGGATAATGGCTCTCGGCACCTCATTCATGGCGGTGATGTTCTACGTCATCGGAAGGAAAATCTGGAAGGCGGGAAAGGAAAGCGGGTACATAACGCCCGGCGAACTTGTCGGCGGCAGGTACGGCAGCAGGAGCCTGCGGCTGCTGTTCACGGGTTTGATGGTTGCATTCACGATTCCCTACCTTGCAATACAGGCGATAGGTGCGGGCTACATACTGCAGATGATATTTCCGGGGCTCGCCATGGAGGTCGGCGCAGTCGCCGTGATGGTGATAATCGCGTTCTACGTGCTGTCCGGGGGGATGAGGGCGTCGGGCTGGACCGATGTTTTTCAGGGAATGATAATGATTGCGGCAATGCTCGTTGCCTTTGCATTCATTGCACACTCTCTCGGCGGGCTGGGGAGCGCAACATCCGCCGCCTACGTCGCCAAACCTTCGCTGTTCTCCCGCCCCGGCCCCAACGGATATTTCACGACAAAGATGTGGCTCTCGTTCCTCATTTTGTGGGTGTTCTGCGACCCCATGTTCCCCCAGATATTCACCAGATTCTACACTGCGAAAAGCCAGCGCTCGCTGAAGACGTCCATGGCGCTCTACCCGCTGCTCATCTCCTTCTTCTTTCTGCTGCCCGTTCTCATAGGGGTGTGGGCGCACGGGGCAGGAGTGGATGTTGCAAATCCGGACAACGTACTTCTTGTCATGGTGGAGAATTACACGCCATCGTTTGTCTTCTCCTTCGTGATTGTCGGCGCTCTCGCGGCATTGATGTCCACCGCCGATTCCCAGCTCCTTTCGCTGTCGACGATGCTCACATGCGATATAGTGGGTAAAAAGGTGAGATACAGCAGGGTCGTAACGATACTTCTCACGGCTTTCGCGGTAGTTTTCATAGTATTCGGGTACAACCCCCGTACGGGGATAATGGGAACTCTCGTGGGCACGACGTTTTCAGGACTGGTCGTTCTGTTTCCGTCCGTGCTTGCAACACTTTACTGGAAAAGGACGACCAAATGGGGATGCATGGCAAGCATAATCGGCGGCGAGTTCATCGTATTTTTCAATGCATACGTTCCCATACCGTCGTTCGGGTTCCTGCCCTCGATGGTGGCGCTTGCCGTTTCCTTCGCACTGGTATTCGTGTTTTCCGTTCTCACAGGAGGCAAAAATTTAAAGGTCGGGGGCATATTCATTGCCATCACAAAAAGAGGTGAAAGATGAGAGCAGACGTGGTCGTAATAGGGGGAAGTGCCGCAGGCATTGTCGCAGCCATAACCGGAAAGGCAAACTATCCGGACAAGGACTTCATCCTCATCCGTGAGGAAAACAAGGTTGTCGTACCGTGCGGCATACCTTACATATTCGGCTCTCTCGAGAGCAGCGAGAAGAACATGATATCCGACGGGGTGCTTACAAATGCGGGAATAGGACTCAAGGTGGGCAGGGCCGTGGAAATCGACCGGGACAACAAGACCTGCAAAACGGATGACGGAACCGAAATAAAATTTGATAAACTCGTGCTTGCAACTGGTTCGGTTCCGAGAGTTCCAGGATGGCTGAAGGGTGCAAACCTGGAGAATGTCTTCACCATCCCCAAGAACAAGGAATACCTCGATGAGATGATGAAGAAACTCGAGAATTGCAACAGGGTGGTTACCGTGGGCGGCGGTTTCATAGGTGTGGAATTTTCTGATGAATTGAACAAGAAAGGGAAGGAAATCACCATCGTCGAGATTCTGCCCCACATTCTCGGCATTGCATTCGACGAGGAAATCGCATCCATTGCAGAGGAGAAACTCAAATCGCGCGGGATAAACATAATCACGGGTGTGGGGGTCAAGGAAATACTCGGCGATGAAAAGGTCGATGGTGTCCTTCTGGAAAACGGCGAAAAACTCGAGGCCGATGCAGTGGTTCTCTCCATGGGGTACATGCCAAATACTAAACTCGCCCGGGATTCGGGCATAGATGTCAACGAGAAGGGTTTCATAAAGGTGGACGAATACATGCGCACAGCCAATCCGGACATATTTGCTGTCGGCGACTGCGCCGAGAAGCGGGATTTCATCACAAGAAAGGTGAGTGGCGTCATGCTTGCATCGACTGCCTGCGCGGAGGCAAGAACAGCGGGAATGAACCTCTACAAACTCTCGACGGTCAAGATATTCAACGGGACGATAGCCATTTTCTCGACAGCAATCGGGAATACCGGCTTTGGGGCGGCGGGGCTGACGGAAAAGATGGCAAGGAGGGAGGGTTTCGACATTGTCACAGGCGCCTTCGAGGGGGTTGACAAGCATCCCGGAACCATGCCCGATGCACACAAGCAGCTGGTTAAACTGATAGTAGCCCGCGAGTCGGGGGTCATAATAGGCGGCGAGGTCGTCGGCGGGCACAGCGCCGGGGAAATAACCAATCTCCTGGGGCTTGCCATACAGAACAAAATGACCGTGAACGACATAATGACGGCACAGATAGGGACGCATCCCATGCTGACCGCACCGCCAACCGCATATCCTGTAATCAAGGCTGCAGAGGTCGTGGCAAGGAAGATGAATCCTGTTTAAGCAATATTCTCACAAAAACCAGTTTATGCCTGCCATGACCGCGGTCGTGACAATCACCCCTGCGATGAGAATGCCGATGAAAATGCATATCAGGGATTTCTTGAAGTCAAGTCCGAACAGATAGGCAGCCAGGCTTCCGGTCCATGCGCCCGTGACAGGCAGCGGAACCGCAACGAAAAGAATGAGCGCCAAGCTCTCCCACCTCTCTATGCTCTTCTTCGTCTTTCTGCGCGTGCGCTCAAAAATGCGGTCCATCAATTTATCCCAGAATTCCCATCTCCTGAGAAATTTCTCCACGGGCCCAAGGAATTTTAATATGAATGGAACGGGAACAAAATTGGCGACCACTATGAGCGGTATGGCTGCGTAGGGATTGAGTTTGTAAACGCCAAGGGCAAGCGGTATCGCCCCCCTCAACTCGGAGACGGGAATCACCGCGAGCAACAAAACCCACAACCACTGCATTGTGCCGTTCATAATACCATATCCCCCATGCCTTCGCCACCGGTAAATTCGCCGTTTTCGACAATCATCTCGCCCCCAAGGAACACGTGCGACGGATACACCCCCATTTGCCCCTCGTATGCGCTCCAGCCGCATTTCGAATACGACTTTATTTTCTTCTCCCTGAAATCGATGACCACCAAATCGGCATCCCTGCCGACCTCCATATCTCCCTTGTTTATGCCGAATGTTCTTGCGGGATTTCTGCACATCAGCCGGTGAACAGCAGATAAATTCATCCGTTCCCTTTTCACCTCCCCCATCATCAGGGGAAGGGTTGTATCCACCCCCGGCATTCCGGGCGGGGCGGTGGAGAAATCCTCTTTCTCTTCCAGCAGATGGGGAGCATGGTCGGATTCGATGATACCGCCAAATCCGTTCCTGACCGCCCCAAGGAGATTCCTTCTCTCCTCCTCGCTTCTCAGCGGGGGATTCACCTTGCCCATTGCTTCGTATGTGAATTTTGATGAAGTTGAAAGAAATATGTGATGCGGGGTCACCCCCATGCTTGCATCGCTTCCTTTCAAAATATCTATGGATCGGGACGAGGAAACGTGACATATGTGAATTCCGGCACCCACATTCCTGTTGATTTCCAGGATTCTTCCGATTTCCTCTGCCTCGCATTCCACGGGTCTGTTCCTTTCATGTTCGGAGAGGTTGCGGGCTTCGCCGCGTTTTATGCATTCGGGGTTTTCCGCATGAATCGCGAGTATTCTCCCGCTTTCTTTAACTTTCTGCAGCACATCTTCCATCTTTTCGATGGGAACGAACATTTCGTTGTCTCCCGAGAGATATACCTTGAACGCTTTGCATACGTGTGCCATGGCAGATATGTCGCTGTGCTCCCCTATCCCTCCGTAGAGGGCAAAGTCAACGCATGCCTTCCTCCTGACCCTGCTTGCCTTCCAGTCGATGGCACTCCTGCTCATTGTGGGCGGTTTGTTGTTCGGCATGTCCATGACAAACGTTATGCCCCCCATCGCGGCAGCCCTCGTGCCCGTAAAAAAATCTTCCTTTTCGGTCTGCCCGGGCTCCCTGAAGTGCACGTGCACATCCAGCCCTGCGGGAAAAATCAGTTTCTCGCCGAAATCAAAGTGCCTTCCCCCTTCCAGCACCTTCTTTACGGAAACGATGGTGCCATCCTCTATGCCCACGCATCCCTTCCTGATTTCCCCGTCGATGAATAAATTTCCCTCAACTACCGAATCCATTCCAGTATGTATCTGTCCTCACTATAATTTTCTTTTCATTTGAAGAAGGGAATGATGCCAAAGCCGAACAGCGATGCAAACCATTCGTTGATTCTTTCCACGAGTTGCCACATACTGCCGCCATAGAATCTGGGCATTCTCACGTATGAAGGGTCGGACCAGTCGCTCTCCGCCCCGCCGGTGTCCTTTGCCTTCACCTTCACGCCGTAGGTGCCGCGCTTTTCCCACGAATGGGACACATTGACCGGCTGTCCGGAATCATACGGACCGAGCCAGTCGCTCGTGCTGCCGTCACCCCAGTCGAACATGTAGTATATTTTGTCGCCCTCGATATCGGTTGTAACGGCCGTGTAGCTGCACTCCTCGCCCGTCTTTCCGCTCGAGGGGCCCGACGGTGCCGCCGGCTTGTCGGGGGCATTGTTTATGCGAAGGGCAACCGACGGGTCTCCGAAAAGATTGAGTTCGTAATATGTCCATCTTATGCACGAGCGGTTTATTATGTATATGTTGTCCTCCCTCGAATCCTGATTTGCCATGCCTATGGAGCGGATGTTCTCCCCGAACACGCCGTCCCAGAACTCCCTAACGAAGCGCTGGGAATCACCGTCCGTGTTGTATGACCAGAACCATCCGTAGCGGGCGTTCCATATTCCCGCAAATGCTCCGTGCTCCTCCTTTGCGGTGAAGTATTCGGCAATGCAGTCATCCTGGTCGAAGCCGCCCGACATGCATCCGTTTGAATATATGAAGCAGTACTTCGTGTTGGCAAGGGTGCCCACGTCGTCGTTGACCATCCTCATGTTGTACGTATAACTCGAATGCCCGTCGTGCTGTATGATGTGCTCGCCCTCGTTTATCCTGCCCATTATATCCTCCCTTGTCCAGTAGTTTCCCTGCCAGTCGCGGTCGTACATCTTCTCTATATCGAACATATCTGGAGGTATGCCCATGGTGGTGTAACCATCCAGGCTCGAACCGTTGATTATCTGGTCGAGATAGTTCCCGCCCCAGCTTGCGACACCGTAATCCCCGAGATACTCCCCCGCCAGCAATATCTTTTTCAGATACGGGTCTGCATCCGAACTCATGTAAGCAACGGTCTTGTCAACGAAGTTGCCGACCTCCGTCTTGTCGCCAACGCAAGCCCTTCCGACATACACCTCCGCAACAAGGTCCACGTCGTGCCCGCCGTCGCCGTCCGTGGGCTCGCCCCACTTGCTGTCACCGTCATAATTGTACGTACCGTCGAGACACGAGTAATAAAGGTCAGAGGGCATATACGTCTCGTAAGGTGTGATGTTCTCGTCCATTCCGTGAACCCACAGCGTCTTTGCGGGAACAACGTCGTCGTCCCCACCTATGAGAACATACTCTATTCCCATACTGGAATATGCATCCCTTATGTAATCCCTTATGTCTTCCGGAGTGCTGCCGCCGACATCGTCAAGCGTTTCGATTACGGTGCTAACGCCGTGGCTGTCATGGTAATCCTTCAGCGGCTCGAAATATTTTTTCAGGGATTCGGTGGTAAGGATGAGCATGTCGTACGAATCCGAAGCCGCCCCCGCCGCAGCCACCCCATATGTGGAAGTAACCTCGGGGTTGTCCACTCTTTTCATGACTTCCCGACGGTCCTTTTCCAGCCCCCTGAAAAGAGGATTCTGGTTGTCCGCGGGAACGGTATCCACATAGACCGTCATATCTTTGTAGTAGAACACCTCTCCGGTCGAGGGAACGTACTGAACAGGATAGAGTCGTAGCACAAGTATGCTGTATCCCCTGAACGTATATGTTCCGACTTTCGTGAAAAGTTCTCCGGGAAATTCGCTGCCGGATTTGTACACCGGTCCCGGGGCAGGCACCGGTGAGTATGCACCCTTTATCGTCGGGACGGAACGCCCTATCGGTGCGATGCGGTAGCCATAACCCATGAGAGTCTTACCTCCTGCCACAACTTTCACGTCCCCTGCTTCCGTTCCCTGAGGGAGAAGGATGTATGCACCCTTCACGGGAATTGACGGTTCTCCGGGACTGCCGAAGTATGCACCGCCCCCGATGCTGACGGTATCGTAAACTTTGTTTCCCATAATGACCCTGCCGCTTTCGGGTGTATCAAAGGAATATGACAAGGAAATCCATTTCCCGGATTCGTTATGATATGCAACTGCCTGAAATGACGTGAAAAACATCATGGCAAGAACTGCAACGGCAACTATCTTACCTCTTCCGGGGGCCTCCAACATGTTCTGCAAGTTAATCAACTCCATGATATAAAATGAAACCGATATATAGAACTTATGCCGGTTCTAGTTGTATATTTTCTTTATGTAATGGAAATAGCCCGTGTAGAGTGCACTTATGACACACACGACCATCAGGGAAATGCGGGAGAGAACCTGAGGTCCCTCCAGCACGCCGGATGCCGCCCACGTGAGGAAATAACTGGCAAGAAAAAGGAACAGAAAGAAAAGGTACTCGAACAATCTTCCCGGAATTTTCTCCCTGTTTCTGGATATCCACACGGAGAAAATAGACCAGAAAATGATGGAAAGCGTGGAAAGCATAAGAAGGATGAAGGGAGTTGTTTCACCCATTGAACAATATCTTTTTTCACGATAAAAAACTTTGGATAAATTGTTCAGCCGAGATATCCGACCGTTACGCCGAGGCATGCATTGTATATTATGTCTATCCTGTCCTCATACGCAGCAATCACTTCCTCGCTTTCCGCACCCGGCTGGAGCCATACGACTTTTGCCCCCACCTCCACGGACTCTTCCATTATGGGGGGCAGGTATTTGGGATTTCTGAAGACATTCACAATGTCTATTTTTTCCGGTACGTCTTTGAGAGATGAAATTACCTTCTCGTCGAGTATTGTTTCCCCCTCGTAAACAGGGTTTATGTAATACATCCGGTAGCCCTTCTCCCTGACCCTCTCCGATATGTAATAACTTGCCCTTTCCTTTTTCGGGGATATCCCCACGACAGCAATAACCTTTGCATTTTTCGCTATCTCCAGTATCCTATCCGGCTCCGTGATTCTTGCCATGCCGGTGAAAGAGAAGAAATATATTTAATTTTTAGCCTTCTACAGTTTGCTGGCAGATGTACTTCATTCGGTGAACAAAACCCAAACGTTTTTTAAAGCCCTCTCTTTAAATATTTGTGTCAAAAATCGTGATTGACAGGGATGTTTTTGCTGCACTGGCATCGGATACAAGAATAGAGATACTGAAGCAGCTGGACGAAAGACGGAAGACACTTTCGGAAATGTCAAGGGCTATCGGCTGCAACAAATCTGCAATCCACAAGCATCTGTCCAAACTGGTTGAGAACGGATTGATAGAAAAGGAGGAAACGGACCACAAGTGGATATACTACAGTTTGACGGGAAAGGGAAGAAGTATTCTGCATCCCGAAAAATTCAAGATAACATTACTTCTGTCCTCCGCCGTCGTCTCCATTGCCGGAGCGATAATATCGGCATATATGTTTTTGGAGGAGAGAGCGCCTCAACCTCTCAAAGTACTTTCGGGCGAAAACTACAGCAAGTACAGTGCGGACGAGGTGGCATCCGGCGGTGCGGGAGGCGGTATGATTTACGCTCTCCTTTTTTTTATTGCTGTGAGCATTATTCTAATATCGGCAGCGGTTTTCCTGTGGAGAAAGGAGAGGAACATGGTTATGGGCGGTGTCTCGGACAAATAAAAATCGATATGCCCATCCAGCAGTTCCAAATGGCACTTTTCGCCAAGGA
>CAZOAF010000040.1:0-8317 GCA_964577775.1 uncultured Thermoplasmatales archaeon
TATGACTTTTCAGGCGATTCATCCCAGACCTAAAGGTCTGGGTTTTCTCGCTTGGATTTTAATAAAGAGCAAAGATTAAATGAATAAATAATCCCAATATGGTGGCCTCTCGGGGAATGAAAGGCAACCAAAACAATGGCAGGGCTGCACAGAAACAGATAAAGAAGCCGATTCATATTTTTCGGATAGCGGAAGGATGTGAACTACTATTTCTACATAATTAGCACGGCCTTCATATACTTTGGCGATCATGGTTTTACTTTGATATGGTGGCCTACAAACAGAAATTTGCCTCTCTTTCCAACCACTGTTTCCCGCATACCAAGTTATACATGCTATCCCTAGGATATTGGTGAAATTGCCCGGGGTGCCATAGCCCACCACAGTATTGGTAAATGCCAGTGGGATTCCTATCCGAAATATATTTACCACACGAATATAAAGTCTTGTTTTATTAAAATCATCAGAAGGTTGCATTATTGTGTTTTTATTCTCTTTTACAATCGTTGAAGAATTGACATTGCCGGAAATCAAAATTATGGTAACCATTATACATACCAGAAATATTTTTGTTTTGCTTTGACGCATTATTGTGTTACTATGTGGCATGTTATCACCTATCACATAATAGAGGTATGGTTTATAAATTTTAGTGACTGGCAAGTTTTAAATCCCTAATATTTTGCTCTCATCCCTGTAAAAAGTGAATGCTTTACTTTTTGAATAAGGAGAAAGCCGCCTCCGGGAATTGAACCCGGGACCTATTCCTTACCAAGGAATCGCTATGCCTCTAAGCCAAGGCGGCCGCAATGAGAATATTTGGCGATGTATTTAATAATTTTGTGAATGCACAAACTTTTATAGTGAATAGTATTTCTTTAGTCAGCACAATTGAGAGGAGGAGAAAATGGAAGTAGAGCCCAAGAAATGGAGAAGGTGGCTTTTTTATATGGATATCGTGGTGGTTGCGGTCATGATAATATCGATAGTGATGCTTGCCAAGGATGCATACACCGCAGGATACTACCATGGCAACAAGGATGAAATCACGTACCTCTGGCACATGGGGCGCGACATAGCATTTGTTACCGGCTCTCTTGCATGGATTTTCTACCGTTTCTTCACGAACGAATTCAGGATCCTGCGCCGCCCATGGTAATATTATTAAAGCACACCGATATTATGACTTTGGCTAAAGGTCATGGACTAGGCCGGGAGGTTAGGCGTCTCCTGTAACCGAAAATCGCCTTCGTCGGGGCTGAAGTCTTCAAGGCAATGTGCAGGCTGTGCGGCGATCCGGTACTGGACGATGAAATCTCGTCCTCTGGGACCAAAGGTGATGGTCTCTTTTGGCCGGAGGGCCAATTGCCCATCTTCGCTTCGGATAAAGGGTCAGGCCCGGAAGGGAGCAGCCCGGTCGAGGACTCCTGGTGCTCAGAGGAGCGCGGGATTGAGGAAAATGCCGGGCAAGTCGCCTCGCAGCTTGTATGTTCACTTGGGGACATGTCCATACCGGCTAAAATGGATGAGAAAAAGAGTGTGGTCGAATACTTTCAGAGAAACAGCATCCTTATCCAGTCCGAAGCTGTGGATTTTCTGGTAGAGCGGGGGGACGCCCTGAAAAATTCGGAAAGATTGCTCGAAATGCTTGATGATATACCTATGAATATAACGCTGGAGGATGTCAAAGAATATTTCGATGAGAGCATCAACAGGGCATCCCATACCCCTTCAATCCCTGCTACCATCCCCACCACTCCTGCCGCCCCGGCCCCCACACCCGGGCCCCCCATCAATACCCCTGCTCCAGCTCCCGCATCAACTTCCGAAAACGTTCATACCCAGATCGCAACCGCCGCCGTATCCGCCCCTGCCGGTGCCAGACATGACCACATTCCCCATGCCCCACCCGCCCCGGCAAGCCGGAAAAGGAAATCCGATGATGAACTACATCTGGAGATACTCAGGGATGTTACGGGAAAGAGCAGCTGCGAGGGCAGCCTGTCGGATTTCACCCATCTTTTCAGGAACAGATACGAGACACTATATGGCCTTCTCAGGAAACGTCAGGAGTTGAGAAACGTCGTTCCGCTGAAAAGGGCACAGAGCATCGAAGGAGAAGTAACCATAATAGGGATGGTGGGCGACATAAAACGCGGGAAAAACGGCAATATTCTCGTGGACATAGAGGATGAAAGCGATACCGCTACCCTTTACATACCCGATAAGGCCGAGGGAATGGCATCCACACTTGTGGAAGACGAGGTCATAGGGGTGGTGGGAAAGGCGAAGCGGGGAGGGCTTATCTTGGTGCAGGATATGATATGGCCGGATATACCCTTGAACGGTAAGAAGGAATATTCCGGAGAGGATGTGTATGCTGCATTTGTTTCTGACATACATATCGGAAGTAAAACGTTTCTGGAAAAGGAGTGGAAGAAATTCATCGAGTGGATAAACGGAAAGGCGGGAAACGAGAGGCAGAGAAAGGTGGCGGAAAAGATAAAATATATTCTGATGCCGGGGGATATTGTGGACGGTGTGGGAATATATCCCCACCAGGAGGAAGATCTTGTGATAGAGGACCTGTACGGGCAGTACAAAGCTCTTGTTGATGAGATGAAGGACATGCCGCAGGATATAAAGATAATAATACAGCCGGGCAACCACGACGCCGTGCGCCCCGCCCTCCCCCAGCCCGCCTTCGGGAAGGAGATAAGAGAGATATTCTCGGATATGAATGCCATATTTGTCGGAAATCCATGCTATCTCAGTATAGAGGGGGTCAGCATACTGTCATACCACGGACAGTCCATCCAGGATTTTTCAACCCGCATCGGAATCGACCAGAACAGACCGACAGATATAATGAAGAGCATGCTGCAGCGACGGCACATGTCACCGATATACGGCGACGGGACGCTCCTGGCACCGGAAAAGAGAGATTATATGGTAATTGACATGGTGCCCGATATTTTCGTGACAGGACATGTGCATACGACAGCGATGGACAGGTACAGAGGTGTGCTGCTTATAAACGCGTCAACATGGCAATCCCAGACAGATTACCAGAAGATGATGGATTTTTCTCCCGACCCCGCAAAGGTTCCAATAGTAAATCTGGGCAATGGCAGGGCGAGTCTCATGGATTTCGGTGCATAGGCACACCCCATCATTTCCACTGGAACTTTAAAATATCGTACCCACTTTACATTTGTGAGAATTGCCATACTGGATGGATACGTGGATGAGCCTTCATGCTTCGGTGTGCCGCCGTACATTTCACCCTATGTCAGATATGCAGCGGGAGCAATAAAGGATGCGGGACATGAATTCCAATACATAACAGTGGATGAATGGAGAAGAGGAAAAGGCATACAGGGAAACATCCTTCTCGTCATAACCGGGGCACTCGTACCGGGAAGATATCTCAGAGGAATGCCCATATCATTCAACGAACTAAGGGAGATAAGCAATACATTCAGAGGAACAAAGATACTGGGCGGCTCCGCCGCAAGATATGGGGTGGGGCAGGGCGGCGGGAAGGAACCTGTGAGCGCCGAAGGGCTCGTCGACTATACGGCAAAGGAGGATGCGGATGCATTTATATTTGATTTTCTGAACGGAGAGGTGACAGACAGGCGAAGAAGCGGGCAGGAATGGAAAAAATGGAGCGTTCTGGGTGCCGAGATGGTAACCAGCCATCCGGATTTTCCCGACCCGCTGATTGCCGAGATAGAGACGTACAGAGGATGCACAAGATATTATACCGGAGGATGCAGTTTCTGCATGGAACCCCTCTTCGGAAAGCCCGTTATCAGAAGTGTACAGGAAATTACGGACGAGGTGGAACGTCTTCATGCCTTGGGTGTAAAAAATTTCCGGCTTGGATGCCAATCGTGTTTTTATTCCTACGGCGCCAGAGACGTAGGAAAGAAAGAAGTGCCGGAGCCGAATGTGGATATGATAAAAAGGCTGCTGGAAGGAATCCGGGAGAAGGCAGCAGGGCTCAAGGTTCTTCATATAGATAATGTAAATCCTGCTGTGGTGGCAGAATATCCTGAAAAATCAAGGAAGATTACAGAGCTGATAGTTCGATACTGCACCCCGGGGAACACGGCAGCGTTTGGCATGGAAACAGCGGATGAAAAAGTGGTAAAATTAAATAATATTAATGTTACACCCGAACAGACAATGGATGCCATTAAAATAATAAACGAGATAGGAAATGCAAGAGGAGATAACGGGCTGCCGCATTTCTTACCAGGGCTTAATATACTATATGGATTGCCGGGAGAAAGCAAGGATACCTACAGGAAAAATTATGATTTCTTGGCCAGAATAGTAAAGGAAAATGTTTTAATCAGGAGGATCAACATACGGCAGGTCATACCGCTGAGAGTGAAAAAGGTCAAAATAAACAGGAAATTATTGAAGGAATTCAAGAAGAATGTGGACAAAAATATAAACGAGGTTATGTTAAGAAAAGTCGTGCCTTATGGGACTTTACTGAAAGATGTTTTTCTGGAAATGAATAAGGGGAATAATACTTTCGGAAGGCAGATCGGGTCTTACCCCCTGCTTGTTCGCCTGCCCTATAAAAAAAGTGTTGGAAAGTATGTGGATGTTAAAATAAAAGGATATGGATACAGGAGCATCACAGGATTGGAATACCCGATTGATGCAAACAGCGCCAGCATGGCAATTCTGGAAAACATACCCGGAATTGGCAGGAAGAGGGCCATAAGAATCGCGGCAAACCGACCATTCAAAAATATTGATGAATTCAATAAAACAATGGATAATGGTTTCAATCCAAAAGATGTTTTAAATTGGATTTCCATTGAATAATGCTGTCAGATTATTTTCTCTTACGTCCTTTAAATGAATGATATCAAGCAATATATCTGGGTGTTTCCTTAGAAGGTTTTCCAGCCCCAGAATATGTCCTTCCCCCACAAACGCAATAATTTTATCATAAATACCAAGCGATTCTACAAGCTTTTGGTACATAAATTTATTTCTATCATCTATGAGAATCTTCTTGAATTCGGGAAAATATTCATCCATCTGATCAAGATATGAGAGCGGACTATCCTCGAAAGATTCCAACTCACGCTCCACTTTTTTCTTACCAATAAAGAACGAGGAGAGACCTCCAAACAGAAGTAAAATTTTTCTCTTCAGTGAAATACTTTGCCATAATCTATCCAACACGTGTTTTGCATCCTTATCGATACATACAATACCAATATTGTTCTCTCTCGCCTTTTTTACAGCTGCTGTCATCTCCGAACCTGTGGACACGCCGTACTTGCTTGCAATTTTCTCCTGCATCTTTGCTAGGATCCTATAAAAAAGAGGAGGTTTTCCATTTCCCCGTATATCGGGATTCATAAGGAAAGACAGCCGTTCTCTATCCAGTTCCAGGGCTACAATATCCGGATTTGTTAGGTCTATCAGGGTTTCTATCTGCTTTGATATATCGAATACATGCCCAACACCCACCAGTATTATTCTCTTTTCCATATGAGCCACTGAATAAATTCATCTATTCCTTTATCATGTTTTGCATCTGTAAGAAATACTTTTTTAGGAGATATTCTATTCAGGTCTTCGAGTATTTTGTCCATATCAACTTCCATATACTCTGCAAGGTCTATTTTATTCAACACCACAAAATCAGATATCTGGAATATTAACGGATGTTTTCTCACCATATCATCCCCTTCTGTAACAGATATCACAACCCCCCTCTTGTCACATCCCAGCATGAAATCGGCAGGGCATACTAGATTACCTATATTCTCAATAAAAAGAGTGTCTATGCCGTCCAAATCAAGCTCTTCAATAGCGTGGTCTATCAGATGGGCGTCAAGATGGCACTCTTTGCCTGTGTTTATATTGACAACCTGCACACCGTGTTTTTTTATTCTTTGATAATCATCATCACCTGTAACGTCCCCTACAATAACCCCTACTTTTCTTTTCCCGGCCAGTCTTTCTACTATTTTTTCTATTAGCAAAGTTTTTCCAGATCCTATGGATCCCATAAAATCGACGGAAAAAATTTTCTTCTCGTTCAGGATATCGTTGTTTCTCCTTGCTATCTTTTCGTTTTCCTCGAACAAATCTTTCCCGATAGACAAATCCACCTTATGCATGATACCTAAAAGTCCTTTTCATCCTTAAAACCTTCCATTCTAAGAGCGTCAATCAATCCGTGGGCATAATTTATGCATCCAAATGCAGTAAAAAAATCCCCTTTCGAAAGGTAGTATTTGGCATCCGTATAATATCTCGTTGCCATATCAACCACTTTACTATCATCCAGCACCTTCACATGAACTTCAAACATCTCTATGTCTTTAACTATCCTCTCCTTTTCCATCTTATTCACCCACTATATTTACTTCTGCTCCCATCTTATTCAATTTTCCCACCACTTTTTCTTTAACCTTGTCACTGCATGTTATGCGAATGATATAATCGGGATTGCCATTGGATTGCAATATATTTATATTATTGTTTCCAAACATATTGTATATCTCCTGTTGTTTTATTGTGTGATGAAATGTTGCTTCTATTGTTGTACGCGGTATATAATTATAAATCATCTTTACTAAATCCTCTATATTTTCTCCTGTCCTTGCGGAGATAAAAATATATGGTCGTCCCTCTATTATATCTCTGATGTCTTTGACTTTTTGCGCTCTTTCATCCTCGCTTAACGTGTCCGCTTTGTTCAATCCAATTATTATTTTTTGATAGGCATTTATATTTGAGATTTCCTTTATAGATATCATTGCCTTTTCACGTATTGTTTTTATATCGTCGCTGGCATCTAGCAGCAGTATAATCATATCCGACAGTTCGATTTCTTTCAGTGTGGAATGAAAGGAATCAATAAGCCAGTGAGGCAATTCTTTGATAAACCCTACTGTATCGGTAAACAGTACAGGTATTTCCGCCTTGCCCCCTCCTTTTATCCTTCGTGTAGTTGTTGAAAGTGTGGAGAATAATTTTTCCTCTACCCTTACATTTTCTTTTGCGAGTTGGTTCAACAAACTGCTTTTCCCCGCATTTGTATATCCTGTTATCGCCACAAGATGAAAGCCATCGTTCCTCCTGTGGTTGTTAAGGTGTTCTCTTGCTCTTTCCAGTTTTTTCAAATCGTTTTTAATCTTTTTTATTTGTTTTTTCATCATTTCATAATAGTCTGCCACCTGATACTCTCCTCCTGCCATAAAACCGGGATGCTCTCCTGATTTTGTCCGGTGGATCAATTCTCTGATGTATGGCTTCTCATACTGCAGATATGCCAGTTTTACCTGAAGTCTTGCCTCCTTTCTCTTTGCCCTGTCTGCAAATATATCCAGTATAAGGCGTATCCGGTCATAAACTTTGATTCCCGTGGCCTTTTCCATATTGTACCACTGGGAGGGGGTCAAAATTCCGTTGACTATGATACACTCTATATTTTCATTTTCAATAAACTCTTTCACCTCTTCCATTTTTCCCTTGCCCACATAGAGCGGCATTCCAGGATTTTTTCTATACTGGATAAAGGTTTTCACCACAATATAGTCAAGCGATTCTGCCAGGCGGATGAGTTCATGGTTATCATCATGAAGTGAAATTATTGCCGCCTTTTTTTCATCCATTACATCCTTTATGGTCGGGGAAGTAAAAAAACCTTTTCCAGTGGAAATGATGGGGTGTGGGTAACCTTTTTTTATTGGTGGCACATATCGGTAGTAATGAAATCAATATTGCCGCTGCTTGTTATCCTCTTGCTAATTCTTCCCGTCGCATCATCTCCCTACCTTACTACAAATAAATCCCCGGGCGATTCTGCGGAGGAGGGGGGCGGGAGGAATACTTTCTGTTCGGGCGGCTGGGACCCGGAGGATGAGGGTGATCACTTCCCGTGCGGGCGGGAGTGGTGGAATGTAGATGCTTTTTTTGAGATAGAGGGAATGGGCAACTGGAGTTTAACATCCTCCTTTGAGTATGAGATGGAAACGCCTGCGTGCAACCTTTTTCTGACGGTTTTTGATATGGATACGGGCACACATTACAACCTCGGTTCTTACGGGGACCCGATAGGAACACTTGCCTACGAGAAAAACAGGGTAAATTTGACTTATTATGATTCATGGATGAGGGGATCATATCCCTCGTATGCCGTTCATTTTGAAAGAAAAAATTTTGTTATAAACCTTCATTATGATGCCGTAACCCCGCCAAAATTTGTTGCAGATGAAATATCTGGCGGGGTACTGCCCATGGGATTGGGTTATTATGTGTACGGATT
>CAZOAF010000041.1:0-2589 GCA_964577775.1 uncultured Thermoplasmatales archaeon
GACAATAGGATATATGGTGTAACATGAGATTGAATCTGAAGAAATTTATCGGGAACGTGCTCTTCGCCGCCGTCCTGCTTCTGATAGTCGGGCGGTTTCTGACAATAGTTGCGGGGATTTCATTTCCGATGAGCGTCGTAACATCGAATTCGATGAAACCATCGCTGTACGAGGGGGATGTGCTTCCGTGGGTTCCGTGCGGCATGGACGATGTCCACACAGGCGATGTGATAGTCTACAGAAGCGCGAACAGCTGGGGAGAGGATGTATTCATAGCCCACAGGGTTGTCGGTGTCAGTGATGACGGCGTTTCCCTCGTCACGAAGGGGGATGCAAACAACTACACCGACCAGTCAGGTCCCCACATACCGGAGCCTTTCGTAAACGGGAAGATGCTGGAGGGGAAGGCAATCATGTTCGGGAGACAGCCGTTGAAAATGCCTCTCGCGGGATATCCGTGGCTTTTCATAAGGGACGCATTCACATCCCTGGCAAAACCCATGATGTGGGGAAAACCCCAGTCGGATATCCATTATGCCGTATTTGCCCCTGCCGCAATTTCCTTCTCGCTTCTGTTTGCGGGCATCGTGATATGGGCACCGGAAAACGGAAAGAGTCTGAAGGAGAAGTTGAGGGAACACATATTCGGGCCCGGACGCCTTTCCGTAAAGCGAATATTTGCGTACACCCTTATTTTCTACCTTATATTCCTCATGGTCGCCACATCATTCTCATACGACAGACTTTCATGCTCCCTCGGGGTGGAGAGAACCCCGCCCGGGAGCAACATTTTATTCGGGAAGATGGAAGCAGGTCATGATTCCTTCCCCCAGTCGCTCTCGATTGTCAATCCCTCGATGCTGCCCGTGAGGGGAATCATATTCCCGGAGGGCAACATATCAGGGTTCATCCGATACGGGAATTACTTCGCGCTCGGCAGGGGCGAAAGATTTCAGGGAAACGTAACGGCATCAGTACCCGACGGCACGGAACCGGGCATATACGAGGGCAGCATATACATCTACTCGTCCCCGTACTGGATGATTCTGCCGCCGTCTTTCCTGCAATCAATGTCGGGCCCGGGGGCGGTGGTCGCATTTTCGCTCGTTTCCGCCGTGATAATGGCGATGGTCACGTCCCTGCTCCTCGTTGCGCTATCGTTCGCGATAGAGAGGTACCTGCTGGCAAGGAACTACATGGCATGGAAAATGCTGCCCGTACATGCCAGGATGAACACCTTGTACGGAATCCTCCATTCCCTGAGCCGTGTATCCCGCACGGCGAGAAGGAAGGCGGCAGGCGCATTCGGATGGATGAACGGCGAACTTCACTGGGTGGAATTCGGCATGAAAAAACCGTTCATCGCCTCGATTGCAGGCTTTGCCGCAACTGCACCCCTCCTGTATTCATCCAGAAATTTCGTATATTTGATTTTCGTTTCCTCCCTCATAACCGGAACGCTGGCATATGCACTGGGCTGCCGGTGGCGGGCGGAGGTGATGTTCTCCGCGATTCTGGTGGATGTGTGGTTCTCGTCCGTCCTTGGAATGAAGGCTTTCTATCACATATTCCGGACGAACCATTCGCTGCTGGTACCTTTCTCGTCCGCCGTAACAATTGCGGGCATACTTCTGTTTCTTTTTGCTGTCATGGCGGTTCCCGCCTGCCTGCTGTCATGGCTTCCGGGATATGCCATACATTCCGCGAGGGAAAAGTTTGATTATGAATTGTTGTTAAGAAGGTGTGATCTATGAAGGAAAAACTGAAAGTGATATGGGAAAAATTCAAGAAACTCGTCTGGCCTTTCTGGGGGGATGATTATACGGGCAGGCTGGCCTACTTCGAGGATACCGGGGAGGAGATGGGCGTTGTCAGGAAGACGATAAGGGACAGCAACGGCAATGTTGCGGGCTACGAGATAGAGGATGTGAAATCGGGAAAGGTCATCCAGATGTCCAAAAATTCTTTCGAGAGCACGGACAGGGGGCTGGTGTTCGTTCCGCTGTGGCACTCCGAGGCAAAGGAATTCATAGAGGAGATGGAATTCAAATCAAAAATGCCTGAACTTAGCGATATCCTGTCGGGAGGCGAACTGTCGAGGGCGGAAACCGGAGAGGTGCTGAAGGCACATCCGGAGATGGAAGAGTACGTGAAAAATGCCGAATCGCTCATGGAATCGCTCCGCAAAAGGCTGGGAGAATTCGAGGGGAAGAGAATGGAGGTAAGGAAGAAACTGATGCTGCTGTCGGAAAAGAGACTCCTCGGCGAGATAGACAGGAGGGAATTTGCCCGGGAAATAGAGGATGCAAGAAGAAATGCCCGCATACTTGAAATAAACATTCACCGTTGCAGGGAGTTGATAATAAGGCTCGAGAACACACCCTTCATGACAAGGGGCGTGAAAATGCCCGCGCCCCGGGAACATGAGGAGATACCAGCACTCAAAGATTTGATGAACGATATACCCATAAACGTGGCGGTCATAGACGACAGCGGCAAAATCCTGAGCGTAAACGAGCAGTTCACGAGGAATCTGGCTTACGATGCCGGAGAAATCAAGGGCATGAATATCAACGAACTTGCGGAGAA
>CAZOAF010000041.1:2689-8253 GCA_964577775.1 uncultured Thermoplasmatales archaeon
CGGAGAATGTGTTCGGCGTACTGGACATGGACAAGCCGAAGGACATGGAGTTCACGTTCACTGACGGAAGGGGAAAGAAGAGAAAGATGTTCGGCAGGCAGTTAAAGATCAGGAACGGGGGAGATGGGATAAACGTCATTGCATTCCAGGAAAAACTGGAGGAAGGGGAGGAGTTCAGAAAGATATTTGCAAAGCAGATATCCCACGAATTCTTCAACCCCCTCTGCATAGCGCAGGGGTACCTGTACCTTCTGGAGGAGGGAAAATACGGTGAACTCACGGAAAAGCAACGGCAGCAGGTAAAATCCATATCCCAGAGCCTTAACCGCATAGAGGTGCTCGTGAAGGAAACGCTGAAGGTGAAACCTTGAAGAACGTGCTGGTGGTTGACGACGAGCCCGACATATACGAACTTCTCAAGATGGCGTTCGAGAAGTACGGGGAAGACATACATATCGAGAGTGCATCAAACGGAAAAAAAGCCCTCGACAAATACGGCGAGATGGCATCAAACGGCAGGGAGCCCAACATTGTCCTCATGGATATCAGAATGCCCGGCACGGATGGCATAAAAACAACCGGGAGGATATGCAGGGACTACCCCGGCGCAACCGTCTATATATTTACAGCCTTCGGGGACACCGAAACGGCGAAGGAAGCGATGGATGCAGGCGCCAGGGGCGTCATAAAAAAATCGGACAACATAAGGGAGGTAATAGGGACGATAAAATCCGTGCTGGACAAAATTTAAACGTCGTTGACGGTTCCCTTTTCGGATGGGCAACATTCAGCAATACTTTTCAGAGATTGAACGACAGGTGAAGCATCATTACGATGTGGCAAACGAGGCAAGAGGGAAGGGGTTCGACCCGAAAAAGGAGGTCGAGATACCCACAGCCAACGATTTTGCGGCAAGGGTTGAAAAACTTGTGGGACCGGAAGGAATAGCCGATAGAATACGCCACTATCTCAAGAATATGAGCAGGGAGGAAACAGCAATATCCGTTGCCGTGGATATAGCGGAGGACACGGGGGGCGGCACGGAAAAAACCGTCGAGCAGGCAGTGAGAACGGGACTTGCCATACTGACGGAAGGCGTCCTGGTCGCCCCGATAGAGGGGATATCCGAGGTGAAAATCGCAAAGAATTTTGACGGAAGCAATTACATCGAGCTTTATTTTGCGGGACCCATACGCTCCGCCGGCGGGACGGCGGAGGCGATGAGCGTCCTCATAGCCGACATCGTGAGAAGGAAGCTGGGAATAGACAGATACAAGCCAACCGAGGACGAGGTGGAGAGGTACAAGGAAGAAGTGCCGCTTTATGACCGAATTGCGTCCCTGCAATATGCGCCCTCAACCGAGGAGATAGAGAACATTGTCAGAAACTGTCCGGTGTGCATAAACGGCGAGGCAACGGAGGATAGAGAGGTGATGGGCAAGAGGGACCTGCCCCGCGTGAGGACGAACAAGGTCAGGGGAGGTGCATGCCTTGTCATCGCAGAGGGGCTGTGTTTGAAGGCCCCAAAGCTTCTGAAGCACGTCGGCAGGATGAAACTCGAGGGATGGGACTTTTTGAAGGGATTTCTGCACGACAACGGGAAAAAGAAGGACGAGATTGAACCCTCCTCGAAATACATAAGCAGTCTTATTGCAGGCAGACCCGTTTTCTCGCACCCCTCCGCCAAGGGCGGCTTCCGGCTGCGCTACGGGCGGGGGCGGACGTGCGGGCTTGCATCCACGGCAATAAATCCGGCGGCGATGCACATACTCGACGACTTCGTGGCAATAGGAACGCAGATAAAGACGGAGAGGCCGGGAAAGGGAACGGTGGGAACCCCCTGCGATTCCATAGAGGGACCCATGGTGCTGCTGAGAAACGGGGACTTCATACAGGTTGACACCCCGGAGGAGGCAAAGAGGGTGAGGGGGGATATCAGGGAGATTATAGACCTTGGCGAGATACTCATTCCCTTCGGCGAGTTCGTAGAGAACAACGCCATCCTGCCCCGGTCAAGCTACTGCTACGAGTGGTGGGTGCAGGAACTGGAGGAAGCCGCGGGATGCACCGACGACGATGGGGCAAGGGAGGCGGTGTCCGGAAAACTGGGACACGATGTTGACATTGAGAACCCGTCCCCGGAGGATGCCTTTCTCATATCCGAGGAGTTCGGCGTTCCCCTCCATCCGTCCTGCAACCTCTTCTGGCACGACGCAAGCGTTGAGGATATAAAGACGCTGGCGGGGGCGGTGGAGGCGGCGGCGGAGGGGGTATCATTCGACGGGACGCTGAAACTGCGAGGTGACGACGAATTGAAGGAGATACTGCTGAAACTCGGCGCCCTCCATCTGGAGAGGGACGGATTTGTTCTGGAAAAGTATGCATATCCCGTAATCAGGGGATGCGGATTCGATGTCGAGAACGGGGTCGTGAAAAAGGTCAGGGAATTTCCGGAGGGCGACGACCCGGTGGAAACGGCATCAAAACTCTCCGGCGTGAAAATAATGCCCCGGGCGCCCCAGCGCATAGGCACGAGAATGGGCAGGCCCGAGAAGGCGGCCGAACGTACGATGAGGGCAACACCCCACGTTCTCTTTCCGGTGGGGGAGGCGGGGGGGCGGGAACGCCTCGTCAATTCGGCTGCAAGGGCGAACAAGATAAAATTCGAGGCGGGCGTGAGGAGATGCCCGGAATGCGGGAAGACCACGTACAAGCGAAGATGCGACTGCGGCGCCCTCACCGTGCCGACGGGCGAGGTGGGAGTTCACGAGGTGAGATTCTATCAGGAGGTGGAGAAGGCAAAGGAGAGGGTGGGGATGGTCTCGCTGCCAAACAAGGTGAAGGGGGTCATAGGGCTTTCATCGAGGAACAAGACGCCGGAATGCCTGGAGAAGGGGCTGCTGAGGGCAAAGCACGGAGTCTATGTCTTCAAGGACGGGACAGCGCGATTCGACATGACGAACGTGCCGCTCACGCACTTCAAGCCCCGCGAGATAGGGACGCCGGTGGAAAGACTGCGCGAACTGGGATACGACAGTGACTGGAAGGGCATGCCCCTCGAGAGTGAAGACCAGATATGCGAATTGAAGGTTCAGGATGTTGTACCCTCCAGAAAGTGCGGCATTTACATGCTCCGTATCGCCAACTACATGGACGAACTGCTGGAGAAATTCTACGGGATGGAACCGTTCTACAACGCATCGGAACCGGATGACATGGTGGGCAGCATAGTTGTCGGGATGTCGCCCCACACGTCGGCGGGGGCGGCGGGGCGGATAATAGGATTCACAGATGCGGATGTATGCTTCGCCCATCCGTTTTACCATGCCGCCAAGAGGAGGAACTGCGACGGCGACGAGGATACGCTCATGCTCCTGCTCGACGTGCTGATAAACTTCTCGCTGGAGTACATACCGGAGAAGAGGGGAGGGCACATGGATTTGCCGCTGGTGCTGACAACAAGAATTTCGCCCGCGGAGGTGGACAAGGAAGCCCAGAACATAGACCTCCTGCCCCGCTACCCGCTGGACTTCTACAGGGCAACAATTCACCATGCACATCCCAAGGAGGTCGAGAAGGAGATGGACTTGGTGGCGGGAAGAATAGGAACGGGAAGGGAGTACGACGGTTTCGCCTTCACGCATGACACGAAAGACATAGCGGAAGGGGTTAAGACCTCGTCGTACAAGACACTTAAAACGATGGAGGACAAACTGAATGCCCAGCTCGAACTTGCAAGGAAGATAAGGGCTGTTGACGAGAGCGACGTTGCCACGAGGGTTATACAGACCCATTTCCTGCCCGATTTGATAGGCAATCTGAGGGCTTTCAGCACCCAGCAGGTCAGATGCGTCAAGTGCAACAAGAAATACAGAAGGGTCCCCTTGAAGGGGGTATGCACCCACTGCGGCGGCGCCCTCACGCTGACGGTGCACGAGAAATCCATAAAGAAATATCTCGAACCTGCGAAGCGGATAATGGAGCGTTTCGACGTCCCTGACTACACGAAGCAGCGAATACTTGTTTTCGAGAAGGCTGCGGAATCGTTGTTCCACAATGACAGCGTGAAGAAGCCCACCCTCGACGAATTTCTGAAATAGCGACAGTAATTTATAATCAAAATCCGATTCAACTGAGAGAATGACAACCGATAGCACAGAGGACAAATACAGAAATTTATTCGAGAACATGAGGGATGCAATCTATTTGAGCAGCACGGACGGCAGATTCGTGGACGTGAACAGGGCGATGGTCGAGCTGCTGGGCTACGAAAGCAAGGAGGAACTTCTGGAAATACACATTCCCCGGGATTTCTACCACAGCGAGGGGGAACGCGAAAAAATCATGGCAGAGATGGCGAAGAACGGCTATGCAAGGGACTGCGAGGTCGAGATAAAGAGAAAGGACGGCAGCAAACTCGTGGTTCTGGAAACGTGCAGGGAGAGAAGGGACGGCAACGGAAATCTGGCGGGCTACGAGGGAATACTGCACGACATAACAGCCCGCAAGGAGGAGGAAAAACTCAGAGAGTCCATATACAGGATATCCGAGGCTGTTCACTCCACCCGTGACTTCGACGAGTTGCTGCATTCCATACACGAAATCGTGAACGGGTTGATGCCAGCAAAGAATTTCTTCATAGCGCTCTTCGATTCAGATACCGGGAAGTTCAGCCTGCCCTACTTCGCGGACGAATACGGGGAGAAGCCGCTGTCCGAAAAGCTGTGGAACGGGCTTACGGGCTACGTTCTGCGCACCGGAAAGGCGATGCTCGTGACGCCGGAGATATTCGGAAAACTCGCGGAGAAGGGGGAGGTCGAGCGCATAAGCACACCCTCGAAGTGCTGGGTGGGCGCACCGTTGAAAATAAAGGGAAGGAGCATTGGGGTGCTTGCCGTCCAGAGCTACACGGATGGCACTACATTCACCGAAAAAGACAAGCGGGTTCTGGAGTTCGTGTCAGACCAGGTGGCGATGGCAATAGAGAGAAAGAGGGCTGAAAGGGAGATACTGGAGTTGAACGAGATGCTGCACCTTGTCAACAAGATAATGAGGCATGACATACTGAACGACATGAACGTGATAAGGGGCATGGTCGAGATATACAGCGAGGACGGGGACAAGGAGTTGATGGAAAGGGCGTTCAGACGCATAGACAAGAGCGTCGAACTAATAAGGAGGATGAGGGACCTTGAAATGCTTCTCTCCTCCGGAAAGGAATTGGGGGAATACAGCACAAGGGAAATCGCGGAAAGCGTAGCCGGAAATTACGACGCGGAGTTCAACATAACAGGGGACTGCACCGTAATGGCAGACGGGGCATTCCATTCCGTCATGGACAACATAGTGAGAAATGCCGTTGTCCACGGCGGCACGGACAAAATAGACATAATCATTGAAAGCAGAGGAAAAGAATGCGATATCAGGATTGCGGACCACGGGAAGGGGATACCCGACGAAATCAAGGAGAAGATTTTCAACGAGAGATTCCGGCACGGCGAGACGGGAGGAACGGGACTGGGACTGTACATCGTGAAGAAAACAATCGAGCGCTACGGCGGCAG
>CAZOAF010000042.1:0-8160 GCA_964577775.1 uncultured Thermoplasmatales archaeon
CTTGCCAGAGATTGAATATCCGTAGCCAATCTCGGTTGCGCTGTACTGGTTTGCAAGCAAAACGCCGGAGTATGCACTGCCTGCGAAAAGTGCAGATATTGCAAGAGCGACCAGCAACGCCAGTTTTTTTCTCATCTTATCTGAATCACTATTGCTGCAAGAAAGGCAAACATCAGGGCAAGCCCTATCAGCAGCAGTACCTTCTTCTTTGTTCCCATGGTTTTCAATAGGGGGAAGAGATGATGGCTTCTCAGCCATCAGTGTGTTGTCGCTTCGAAGTCGAAGGTTATCGTACCGGTATGTAGGTTGAAGTTGTCCGGTGTGTCAGGTATGTCTATGGATATCTGCACCCAGACGTAGTCATCCGTTCCGCTTGTGGCAGCCGTTGTGTCCTCCGTGTATCTGACCTGTGCTGTTCCGTCCCACGGTGTTGCTATGCTGGTTCCATCCATATCGGACGGGTCGCTGTTTCCCGCGGCAAGTGTCCATGCAGTCGTGTCTGCGGGAGTCTGGTCGCCGCCATTCTGTCCGTCCCACATGAACACGCCGCCTGCCTTTGCCGTCGGGTCCCCGTGAAGCCATATCTGCAGGTAGTCCGCGCCGCTGTTTGTCGATACCTCTACGTCCTTTATGTCAACGCTGAAGTTCTCCTCGTTCACTATGGCAAATGCTGCGGTGTATGTTTTGTTTATGCCCGCGGTGAGCTCTCCGAAGTCAATCTGCAGTGTTGTGTTTGTGCCGTCTGCGCGCAGTACCCTTATTCCATCGGTTGCATTGTCCCCTCCGACGAAGCGTATAAAACCGTTCGACGGGTGGTTTATGTTGTACGTGTAGTCCAGTTCCGCCCTTGCGTACTGTGTTGCCACCACTGCCGATATCGCAACGATTGCCACTCCTACGATCAGCACCTTCTTTCTTATTCCGTTCATTGTTTCCTCCTTTCTGACCTCGCAGGGTGAGGTTCCTTTTTCATTTTCCGCCCTGCTCCGTTGCTCATACCATCCCTTCCTTTTTTACCCGGCATAGCCGGTTCTTATACCAATGGGGCAGGAATATAAGGTGGTTGCTAATTTTAAAAAAGAAGGAAAGATTAGCAAACTTTAAAAACTCATAATAGAAAATTCTCTATTTTTCTTAATTCTTCCAGGAAGGAAACCCCCTTCTCCGTGGTTCTGTAGTATTTGCTGCCGTCGAGCATGTATGAGGATACGAAACCGTTTTTCATGAGAAAGCGGAGATATCTGTCCATCGTCCTGAAATTGAGATTGGTTCTGTAGACAAGCTGGGTTTTTCCTATCCCCCTGGCGGCGTGTGAAAGGATGCTCATTGTTATTGAAAAAGAGTCCCTCCTCTTTCTCTCCCTGAAGCCATCCCCGATATTTCTTCTATTTCTGTTCGCGCCGATGAGCCTTCTGTTGGATTTTATTATGCTGGCAAGGGTTCCCTCGTTTATGTCTTCCTTGCGTATATAGTCGCATGCCCCGCGCTTCACCGCCTCCACCGCCACTTTTTCGTTTCCCATGCCCGTGAGGAATAGGATGGGTATGTCAAGACCTTCCGTCTTCTGCATGAATTCCAGTCCGTCCATGTCCGGAAGGCGGTAGTCCAGAAGAATCATGTCGTAGTCCCTTCCCATCAGTTTTTTCAGTGCTTCGGTTCCTGTGGATGCCCTTTCCATGAAGATATTTTCTCCTATTTTCCCTGCCAGGTGCTTTATGATTTCATAGTCGTCTGCGCTGTCCTCCACGAAAAGAATGCTTATCTCCTCTCCGAACTGGACAGTTATCGTTTTATGCATCACATCCCTGACAGTACAATGTGCAGGTACTTTTAACACTTTCCAAATTTTCCCTTATAAAGGGTCATCCCCTCCTTCCGTTGAGAATTACTATTCCGCCACCGATGAGGTAAAGAATCACGTCCGCCCGAAAATCCGCGAAAAGCCCGAAAACGTATGCGAAAAACATGAAAAACGCCTCGGCAGGCTTGACATCCGACATGGCATTCCCGGCGTATTCCATCAGTCCCACCAGGTCGGAGGAAAAAACGTAGAGCACCATGAAGATAAGGAGGAGAATGATGAGTTCTATTGTAATCCTGTCGCGCCTTGCTCTCCCCGTCATGCATACCGTTATCGGAAAACCGTATTTATATACTTTTGACGGTCAGTTTCTATGGGTGAGCACCTCGCAGCCGTTCTTTTTCACGAGCAACGTGTGTTCGGTCTGGGCGACCACCCCTCCCCTCACCTCCACGAGCGTTTTGTACGGGTATATGAACCTCCTCCGCAGCATGAACGCAAGTGTCATGTTTATTTTTTCCCTTCCGACTATTCCCTCCATCCACCTGCTGGCAAACGGCAGGCTGCCGAATCTCGCCCTCATTTCCCCGGCTATTCTTCCCTTTGCCCTGTTGCGGAGCTGGTAGATGTTCCCCCTTTCCCGGTCAACGACATATCCCTCCCCGTCCGTTGCAAACGGCTCTATGGCAATCACCTCCCCTTCCTTCAGTTTCCTTTCGTTGCTGTTTGAGACATTCGGGATGGAAAGTCCTGCATGGAGGTTGTATCTCTCCAACGAGTGCCCCTGGAGGTTCTTGACCGGCTTGAGCCCGTAAGACGTTATAACGCCCTCGATTTTTTGCCCTATTTCCGATATGCTCACACCCTCCTTCACGATTTCTATTGCCCCCTCCAGTGCCTCCTCGGATGCCTTTATGATGTGCTCGTGTCTGCTGTCCCCCACTTCCACCGTGATGGCGGAATCGCCTATGTAACCGTTGACGTGGGAGCCCGCATCCACCTTGACGACATCCCCCTTTTTGAACCTCAGGGCGTCATCTGGCGAGGGGGTGTAGTGTGCGGCCACCTCGTTAACGGATATGTTTACAGGGAACGACAGACCTGCCTCCGAGCCTATCAATCCCTCTATTTTCTCCGCCACGTCCAGGTATTTCACTCCCTCCTTCACCATTCTCGACCCTTTGGACAGGGCATTTCCCAGTATTCTTCCCGCTTCCCGGTACTGTTCGTAGATTTCATTCATGCAATCTCTCCTTGCCTATTGTCCCCTCTCTGATTATTCTTATTTCCCCGCCGCTCACATCAACTATGGTGGACGGAATCCCGCCCAGTTCCCCCCCGTCTATGTAAATGTCCGCCATTCCACCGAGCTGCTTCCTCGATATCTCCACATCGGACGGTTCTTCCATGCCGTGTATGTTTGCGCTTGTTGCGGTTATCGGTCCCGCAAGTGATGCAAGTTCCAGTGCCGCATCGCAGTCCGGAACCCTCACCGCTATCTTTTCGCCTGCCACCGTTTCGGGGACATCCTCCCGCTTCTCCATCACAAGCGTCAGGGCGCCGGGCAGGAATTTCCTCGCGATTTTTCTTGCATTCCCGTTCATCACCGCAACGCTTTCTATCAAATCCACGCTGCCGACGGCAACCGGCATGTGCATGGAAGGCGGTCTTCTCTTGATTTCGTACACCCTTTTAACCGCATCCTCATCGTATATGGAGGCACCGAGCGCATACAGCGTGTCCGTGGGATAGACCACCACCCCGCCCCCCCGGAGCACTTCCGCCGCTTTCTCTATTTCATTCATCTTTCTTCAGCAGGTCACCGATGGTGAGCCTTTTTGCATCCTTCTTCTTTATAACCGCCTGCTTCACCTCCTGGAAAAGGGTTATGTCCAGCACCTTCTCCAGTTTCTTCACCGTCTCGTCGGGCGGGCGCAGCTCATGGTTCTCTATCTTTGCTATCGTGGTCGTTTTCTCACTGACCATCGCCCCGAGCTCCTGCCTGCTCAGCCCGTGTACCTCCCTTGCCTTCCTTATCCGCTCGCCCCAGTCCGGCACAATCTCCTTGTCCATCTTCTCGAAGATGTCCCTCCCGTAGTACTCCGTACGGGGGGGCGGTGCAGCAGCGGCTTTCTTTCTCTGGGGGGTGGTTACCGGCTTGCCGTATGCCGCACACGTGCTGCAGACCATCATCTCCACTCCCTCTATCAGAACTCTATGGAGATATCCCTCCTCCTTTCCGCAAAGCTCGCATCTCATGAAAAGGCAATATGATTTGTGAATAAGAATTTATCGGGTTATGCTGCTTTCACTCCGGTTCATACCGCACGGGATTTCTCACACCAAATTTACTACGTATATGTATCTTTCTCTCGCCGTAACCGCCTCGGCATTTCCGTAGTATGCCCCGCATGTCAGCAGGGTGTTCCCAAAAGCCGGAAAACGCATTTTCCATTCATAGGGCGGTTCGTATAATACTTTTATTGGATTTAAAGGATACTTTCCGCCAAATGTCCTTAATCTTTGCATGTAAAACTCTGTCCTGTTTATCTCAAAATTGCCCGGATTATCAATGCTCACACATACCGTAACCCCGCCAATAACAACTGTCTTGTCCCATGGAGACAATTCCCTGTCAAATAAGTATAGATAATTTTCTTTCGGTCTCGTGATATTTAGTTCCGCGGGAGGAGTATCGGAGCATTTCAGTATAACTCCCGTAAAATTTTCATGTCCTGCTATCACATAACTTCCGTTTTCCGCTATTATCGCTTCTCCCGAATCTTGTTCTCTTCCTCCGAAATTTTTACTCCATATAATCGGTTCACCGTCCTTGCTTACTTTAAACAGCCATATATCATTCATGCCAACGGCATGAGTCTCTGTAGAACCGGTTGCAACGTAGGCATCAGAAGTTTCAGCGATATCTAAAATAAAAGGAAATCTTCCAAAATAATTATAGTACCATACTATGTTGCCCTCTTTGTCTATTTTCAATAAATATGAACCCGGGTCTCCGTATCCCCCAACCAAATACCCATCCTTGATTTCAATTATTCTTGCATTGAGTTCAAATGCTCCCCTGCTGTATGTTTTATTCCATATTTCATTTCCATCCTTATCCAGTTTTATTAACCATATAGCTGTCCACGTATTTGTAGGATAACTACAGATTCCTGCAATCATGTAACCGTCTTCCGTTTCAATCGCATCCCTTCCCATAGCCCATTCCATATCTTTACCTCGAAAAGTTTTATTCCATATTTCATTTCCGTTAGCGTCCAATTTAATTACCCCTACCGAAGAAGCGTCGTCAAATGATTTGTATCCAACCATCAAAAATCCATTTTTTGTTTTTATGGTTCTCCCCAGAATTTTGTCAACATTTTTCTCTCCGTACGTTTTCTCCCATACCAAATTTCCGTTTTTGTCCGTCTTAATGAGTAAAAAATCGGCATACTTCCCCCTATATCCATACCCTCCCACGACGTATCCATCTTCCGTTTCAACTATGCTGGAGAAGTATTCCCTTTCTCCCGAAATTCTATTTTTCCATACCAGATTTCCATCTTTATCTATTTTCACCATATTTGCTCCCAGTCCACTTCCAGCAACATATCCGCCTGTTTCTATTGCAATATATCCGTTTTCTACTTCCATTATATCTGCAAAATCGCCGCAGTCATCTATTTTTATCTGCCATTCATCTCCTCCACTGCTTCTATTTGCTGGCGTACCTGTTGGGAAAGGGATGGACGAGGCAATTAAAATAACAGGGATTATTGAAGCAATTATTATTTTCATTTATATGTAATAGAATAATTCCTTTAAATTTTTTAGGTGAAAGAATATTTTGTTTATCTCTATTTTCAAACCGCCTCGTAGTAATATTCGCCGGCGGCCTTCTGCTCGCGGTCGAGGCGGGAACCGGGTTTGTTCACTCTCGGGCGGTTGCTCTCCTCGTCCCTGCGGAACGTAACGCCGAGTTCCTTCAGAAATATGTTCATGCCCGTTCTCAAATCGAAAGGTCCCATCCCCCTCCCCGCCACGCCCGGTTTTCCCGTGAACACCATAAGCGACTGGCTTACAAGGTCGATGAAATAGACATCGTGGTCAACGACAAGTGCGGAAACACCCTCCTTCTCCGTCACCCTGGATATGACCCTCGCAACGTTCATGCGCTGCGTTGAATCCAGGTATGCCGACGGCTCGTCTATCAAATAGATTTCTGCTTCTCTCGACAGGCACAATGCTATGGCAACGGTCTGGAGTTCTCCTCCCGAAAGCTCCCTGAGTTTCTTGTCGTAGTAGACGTCTATACCGAGGGGCTTTACGACATCTTTCTCGTAGAACGGGTTGAGCGATGTGCTGCTCATGAATATGTCCCTCACCGTGCCCGCCACCGGACGGACGTACTGGGGCTTGTAGCTCACCTTGACGGCTGCGTCCACCTCTCCCTCCGTGGGCTCGACAACCCCTGCCAGCATCTTCACGAAGGTTGTCTTTCCGATTGCATTGGGCCCCACCACGCCTATTACCTCCCCCTCGTGTATTTCCCCCTCCTCCGTCTCGAGGGTGAAGTTTTCGAATTCCTTTTTCAATTTCCCGAAGGTCAGCAGGCTGGCAGAGGTCTTCTGCTGGCGGGGCGGATGTACCTCAAATTTTATCTCCTCGCCGAATCGTACGTTCTCCTCCTTGAGATAGCCGGAAAGGTAGAGATTTATTCCGTGCCTCACCGATTTGGGCTGGGTCACGACACCGTAAACCCCTCGCTTTCCGTAAATGAGGTGCATGCTGTCGGCAAGGAAATCGAGAACCGCGAGGTCGTGCTCAACCACCACAACCATCTTCTCCTCCGCAAGGCTTCTTATCGCCCTCGCGGTCTCTATTCTGTAGTTTATGTCCAAATATGACGAGGGCTCGTCGAAGAAGTATATGTCCGCGTCCTCCGACATGGCTGCGGCTATTGCAACCTTCTGCAGGTCGCCGCCCGATATCTCGTTCATCTTCCTGTCCGCTATCTCATCCAGCCCGAATCTTTCTGTTTCGCCGCCCACGAAATCGCCCACCGTGGTATCCATGAGGGCAAGGTTATCAACGTACTGCGACTTGAAGGCAACCTTCACATTGCCGGAGAAAAGTTCGCTCATGTATTCGTACATATCCGTTCCCTTCCAGTATTCGAGGACGTCCTCCGGCGGCGACTCCCACCGTCCGAGATTGGGTTTGAGCTGACCGGAAAGTATCTTTATCGCCGTCGTTTTGCCTATCCCGTTCTGACCGAGTATGCCGACGACCTTCCCTTTCTTCGGAACCGGAAGCCGGAAAAGGCGGAACTCGTTCTCCCCGAAGCGGTGCACCATGTCCTTCTCGAGTTCGTCCGCAAGATTCTCGATGTGGATTGCATCGAAGGGGCATTTGTGAACGCATATGCCGCATCCAACGCACAGCTCCTCCGAGATGACGGGCTTGCCGGTATCCTCGTCCATGACTATGGTCTCGTCGCCGCTTCTCACCCTTGGGCAGTAATGTATGCACTCCTGGGAGCACTTTTTAGAATAGCATTTGTCCTTATCGACTACCGCCACTCTCATTCTTCCACCTCGAATATCCCGCTATTCTGTCAAGGGAACTTATGGCAACGGCAGGCTCGTCCAGCAGGGGTATTCCGTACTTTGCCATCTCGTCCCTCTGCTCCTCGACGAATTTCCCTCCCATTCCCAGCGCCACTATGGGCTTCTTGTGTTCCATCTTCCCGAGCCCCTCGTGCAATTCATGCAGGGAGTCCATCAGCGGCGCATCCTGGAATACGAAGAACGGCATTATTATGTCAACGCTGTCATCCCTCTCCATCGCCCTTATGCCCTCCAGAAAATGCTCCGCGGTTGCGCTTCCCGTCAAATCCAGCGGGTTGGAGCGTATTGCAAACGGCGGAATTTCTGACAGACCCGACGCATCGATATCGGGGAGGCTCAGATTTCCCGACCCGTGTATGTGGTCCGCCGCAATAACGCAGGGGCCGGCGCCGTTCGTAACCATCCCCACGCCCCCGCCCTCAGGAAGGGGCTGCATCTCCATTATCCGTATTATGTCCCGGAACTCCTCGAATGTGTCCGCAAGTATCGCGCCGTGCTGGCGGGCTGCCCCGGCGAATATGCTGTGGTTTGTTGCCATCGCCCCCGTGTGGGATGCGGCGGCCCGTTCTCCCAGCGGGGTTTTCCCGGATTTGAGGATGATGACGGGTTTTTGCGGCATGGACTCGAAAAATTGCCTGCCGTCGGAAACGCTTTCCATGTACATCGCTATGATGTCTGTATTGCCGTCACTTTCCAGATACCGGAACATGTCGATTTCATTCA
>CAZOAF010000043.1:0-8006 GCA_964577775.1 uncultured Thermoplasmatales archaeon
GCATTGCCCATACCGAAAGCGCTGTGGCAATGGCAAGGAGGAGGGAGCGGCGGGAGAGGAGGGCGGCAATCAGGAGAAACACTATGTTTATGCCCATTTCTGCCGGAACAACAGCAACTGCATTTGAAGCAATGTCAATGCCATTATTGATGGCGATTAAAATAAAAGCAACAACCATTGTTGACGGGAGCGTGCCGATTATGCCCCCTGCCTTCGTGCCGTAACGCTCGGCGGCAAACGTGATGATGACCACGACTATTGCAGAGAGAAGGAATGGAAGCACGAATTGAAAAAGAATGTTCTGCACGGACAGAGATGGGTTACCGATATAAAATGATTATCCGCATAATTTGAAGACCACTATAAAAAAGATAAAAAGGAAATGTTCTTCGGCGCTCTCTACTCTTCTACCCCGCCCCATCTGGATATAAAGATTATGCCGAATACGCAGATTATGGTTATCACCAGCACAACAACTATGCCTATCCCTGCTGCATTCCAGTTTTCGTACCCACCGTCCTGCCATAGCCCTGCCAGTTTCATCAGCCCTATCACAACGTCCTTCCAGAGAAGGGCTATGATGAAGCCGAAGGCGCCGGCAACCGCCACCGCTATGGTCTTCTTTATATCGGACTTTGTCAATTTTGCGGGCATCCCACTCACCTCTCCCATAAATATCTCGGGTTATATATATCGCTGTCGAAATTTTCCGGTTTACTTCCTGCCTTTCTTCATTGCCTTCAGTTCGGCTTTGATTTTCTTCTTTTCCAGCTTCAAACGCTCTTTTTCCACCTCTCCAGATCGGGATGGATGCGGTTCCTCCGCAGAGAGGGCTGAGCTGTATTTGTAGGTGAAAACCAGCGCGACAAGGCTATACAGAACCAGAGAAAATACAACCGGCAGGGAAATCCAGTCGGGAAAGGGAATGAAATATCTTACTGCCAGAAATATGGAAAGGAGGGCAAGACCTGCCCAGGCATGATGACGGAATATATCGTACTTCCTTCTGTCACGCATTTCTTCCATGATTCATAAACCGGATCAGCCCATGTAGTGGTCTGTCCCCCATGGTTCCGGCTTGAGACCTTTTCTCTCCCTTATCTTTGCGGTCACTTCATCCTGCAAAAAGTCCGGAAGCGGTTCGAATCCCATATTTTCCGTGTTCCACAATACCCTGCCGCCTGTCGCCGAGCGGATGGCTGATGCAAATCCGAACATCTCCGCCACCGGTGCCTTCCCGTGGATTATGCTCATATCGCCCTCGCTTTTGATGTCCGTTATGGTCGCCCTGCGCTGCTGCAACTCCCTGCTGACCTCGCCCATCATGTCATGCGGTACCGAGATGAATATCTTCTGCATGGGTTCTAGAAGTTTGGGCTTTGCAAGTGTCATCGCCCCGTATATGCCGTTTCTCATGGCAGGAATTATCTGCGCCGGGCCCCTGTGGATTGCGTCCTCGTGAAGTTTTGCGTCCACAAGGCGGACTTTCAAGCCCATGACAGGCTCGTTTGCCTTTGGCCCGCTGTTGACAACCTCGTCAAATGCCTGCTTCAACAACTCCTTTGTCTCGAACAGATGCTGAATGCCCTTTGTAACATCGGTCATCAAATTCAGGCCGTTTATTGCAAATACGCCCTTTGCCTCAGCCCGGTCCATGCCAAGTTCCTGAAGTGCCTTTGTTATTTCCTTGCCGTGCTTCTTGACATTATCAGATATCTCTCCTTCCTGAATCGCCTTGACGATCGATTCCTCCAAAGGTTCCACCTCCACGTAGAGGTAGTTGTGCTTGTTGGGCGATTTGCCCTCGAATTTCGATGATTTCCTCTCGACCGTTTCCCTGTATATGACAGTCGGTTCAGAGGTAACGATGTCCACCCCCTGCTCATTTTTTATCCTGTATTCGGTGATTTCCAGATGCAGTTCTCCCATGCCGCTCATGAGGTACTCTCCCGACTCCTGGTTTATCGAAACCACTATCGACGGGTCTGCCTTCGATATGTTCCTCAAAGCCTTGACGAGTTTTGGCAAATCGGAAGGTCTTTTCGCCTCGACCCTGACGGTGACAACAGGCTCCGATATGTACTTTATCCCCTCGAATGACTCCATGTCCTGCACGGTTGTGACCGTCGAGCCTGCAATCGCATCCTTCAAACCTGTTATGGCTGCGATGTTGCCTGCCTCGACCTCCTTCACCGTGATGCGGTCGCTTCCGACCATGATTGCAACCTGCTGGGTTCTGTATTTCTTGGGCATGCCAACGATGTAAACCTCCTGTCCCTCGGTTATCTTGCCACCGTAAACGCGTCCGAATGCCACCTCCCCCGCATGCGGGTCTATTATGATTTTGGTTATCATCAGTGCCAGCGGGCCCTTGGAATCACATTCCAGCATTGCCTTTCCCACCTCGGAATCCGGGTCGCCCTTCCATATCACCGGGATACGGTACTTCTGCGCATCCTTCGGGTTGGGAAGGTGCTCTATGACCGTATCAAGGGCTATCTTGTACATCGGAAGTTTCTTTGCAAGAGTTTTTTCATCATTGTTCTTGCAGTATTCATATATGTCCTTGAAGGTCATGCCTGTTTTATCCATGTAGGGCTTCGAAATCGCCCAGTTGTGCAGCGAGCTGCCGAAGATAACGCTTCCGTCCTCGACCTTGACCTTCCACTCGTTCTTGAACTCCTCTGGCACCATCTTGCTTATGAGTGTGTTCACCTCGGCAATCACCTTTACGAATCTCTCCTGCATCTCCTCGGCGTTGAGTTTCAGCTCGTTTATCAGACGGTCAACCTTGTTTATCAGCAATACGGGCTTGACCTTCTCCCTCAACGCCTGCCTCAGCACGGTCTCCGTCTGGGGCATGACCCCCTCGACCGCACACACAACAACTATGCCACCGTCAACAGCACGCATCGCCCTTGTAACATCCCCTCCGAAATCAACATGCCCGGGGGTATCTATCAGATTGATAAGATATTCCTTGCCCTCGTACTCGTGGACCATCGAAGCCGCTGCAGCATTTATTGTAATGCCTCTCGCCTGCTCCTGCTCGTCGTAGTCCAGGGCAAGCTGCTCTCCCGCAAGCTCCTCGGAAATCATACCCGCTCCTGCAAGCAGGTTGTCGGAAAATGTTGTCTTTCCGTGGTCTATGTGGGCAACAACGCCTATGTTCCTTATTCGGTCAAGCTGCTTCCTCAGCACCTCCGCCTTCTTGATATTCTCTTCCTTTCGTCCCATCTATAATCACCTTGCACTCTTTGCGATTCTTTCCATTTCCCCCTTCTTGCTCACCGCAAACGAGGATGGATCATCCTTATAAGCCTTTATTATCTCGTCGGCCAGGCATGACTCTATGCTCTTCTTGTTCCCCATGGTGCTCGACGTCGCTCCCCTGCATATGTTGCGCAGGGCAATATCAAGCCGGCGCAGCGGGGCGCTGTCCACAGCCTGCGGGATGTATATTCCCGACAGAAACAGACGGGTTGTCTCCTCGCGGGGTGCGGCATTTTCAATTGCCTTCACGAAAATTTGAACCGGATTTTCCTTGGTCTTCTGGTGTATGATTTCGAATGCATCCTTCACAACATTGTAAGCCTTTGTCTTCTTTCCGGTGTATCGCTCTGTGCGCATCATGTTATTTATCAGACGCTCTATTATCGAGAGATTTGCCTTCTTGAACCGGCGGTTTGCATGTCGTGCATGCTGGTGCAATTTTCTTGTATCAAGATTCATGTACCTTGCCAGCCCCTTGTCCCCTATGACTATGTTCGATACCTCGTACTTTCCGAAAAGAGGGGGCAGATTCTCGGGTATGTCCCCGGCGGCATCATCAGATACGTTCTCTTCAGGTATATTTTCCTCTTCCATGATATCATCTCATCGGTTTTTCCACTTTTCCCCTGACCATTTCCTGCAGGGAAACATTGTTCACTTTTGTAACCTTATATCTCACTCCCGGAATATCTCCGTATGATTTGCCCATGGCGCCGCCGATTCCCTCCACTATGACCTCGTCATGCTCGTCTATGTGGGTTATCGCCCTGTCTCCGGGAGCGAATGCGGTTATCATCTTGCCGTTCTTTATAAGCTGAACCCTCACACACTTCCTTATCGCGGAGTTGGGCTGCTTTGCCTCAATACCCACCTTTTCGATAACTATTCCCCTTCCCTGAGGTGCTCCCTCGAGAGGGTCGGTCTTCTTTTTCAAATCCAAAAGCCTTCTCTTATAATGCATATCATGCCATCTGAATTTCTGTCTATCCGACTTCAGTTTCCCTGCTGCATTCAGTCCTCGTCCCATTTTTTCACCAACGATTTGATGGCTAATATGCTTCTGGTATATAATCGTAACGGAGGAAATGGAAACGATAAAATATCGTTCCGACCTTACGACGCATATGGGACACAGCAACAGTATGGAAAAACTCTCCCTGACGGACGGTATCAGCGCCGCGCTCCATTACTCCTCGCCCGGCAAATTCATCATATGCTGCCACGGGCTTTACTCGAACAAGGAAAGCGAGAAGTACGTGGAGATGGCAAAAATGGCCGCAGGAAGAGGCATATCGGTGGTGCGATTTGATTTCCGCGGATGCGGAGAAAGTTCCGGCAACATGAAGGATTCCACCCTGAGCAACAGAATGGAAGACCTTGAGCATGTGATAGAATACGTCAGGAAAAGATTCGGCAATCCCAAAATAGCGCTCTTCGGTTCATCGCTCGGCGGAATGGTTGCAATAGCGGTCTCGGCGGTTGACGGAAGAATAAGTTCGCTGGCAGTGCTTTCAACCCCCTTCAAAATAGAAGAGGATATCGGCATGGGTGATGATTTCATCGAAGACATAAAAAGGCATGATATTCTGAAATACTCGGGGAATGCACCCCCCATACTTATCGTACACGGAAGAAACGATGAACTTGTTCCGGTAGAGCACGCTGAAAAGATATACGAAAATGCACCCGGAGAAAAAGACCTCATGTTCTTCGATGCAGACCATTCCTTTTCAGTTTTCAGAAAGGAAGCCCTGACTGCATCATTAGACTGGATTGAGGAACACTTTTAGAACCTCTTCTCCTTGATATCCCTCACCGTCCTGTAATCGTACATGAGCACTGCATAATCGAAAAGCGTTTTCAGTGAGGAAATGAAAAGCCCCACAATCAGACCGAAAAATTTCCCGCCTGCCATCGCCCCCCCAAACCAGCCCAGTATTGCAGGTATGACCCATACAGGTACCATAACTACCCATCTGGGGTGGAGGCCTATTTTCATGCTGCCCCATTTTATATCGGCAGTCCACACATTTGTTTTCTTGAGCATTTTTTCACATACGACAATTAACACATTAATGAATTATTGTAATAAATCATTTTCGTTTTGTTTAAGGTAAATAACATCAAGGGCGGGATGGGATTTGAACCCACGTATGCGGATCTGCAGTCCGCCACCTGGCCTCTAGGTTACCCGCCCTTTGAGAATCGCCGCCACCAATTTTCACATACCCCGTTTATATTTTAATTTTTGCATAGGATACGTCATGTCGCCTGCCCGGCTACAGAATATGCATACACATTTATATCCATATAAAAATTCTCACTTCCTCGACGGCAACATTGCCCGCCACATCGATTGCCTTCAGTTTCAATATGTGAAAACCGAATGCCGGGGCTTCCCACTTCCACTCAATAGATTTATAACTGGTCTCATCCACGATATTGCCATCCACGTAAAGCTCCGCCTTTTCAAGACCGGACTGTTCGTCGGACGCCGAAGCCTGAACATCTATGCTTCCTATTATTGTTGTCCTGAATGGTATCCATCCCTTGTCCTCGCCGAAGTAATAAAAATGGTTTTTCTGGGGTATGCTTATTACCGCAGTCGGGGGGGTGTTGTCTATATAAACGTATGTCTTGCATGCCCCCTGCTTTCCGTCTTCATCGGTTACGGTCAGACGAACGGTGAATTTACCCTCCTCGGAATATGTATGGGACGGCTTCTCACCGCTTCCTGTCGTTCCATCGCCGAAATCCCACGAATATGAAACTATCTGGGAGAAATAGCTGTAACTCTGGCTGCCGTCAAATTGTATGGGGCTTCCGATGCTGCCGAAATAGGGTCCGCCCACCCTTGCTATGACCGGAGAGAAGTCGGCATACACGATGTCATGTTCTATCTGGCAGTCACCATAGGCGATTCTGAAATACCCGTTCTCGCCCCAGCTCGGGCCCCAGCTGTTCTTCACTATCCAGCATTGCTGGCTGTCATCGTAGCCCACTATCACCACCTGATGGTTTATATCGCCCGTGGGCTCATCGCCCGGATGCTCGTAGACCCCGCCGGTGTACGAACCGAAATCGCCGTATACTGCCATCTCCGCCACCACCGGCCCGAATTCAACGACCATGCTCTTTATCTCGTCCCTCTCCGGGTCTCTCATGGAACCGTACGCCGTAATCGGGTAAAGTTTGTTCTGCCAGTCGGAACATTTGTCCGAACACGGAATGCCATCGTTTGCCTCATACGGGAAACAGCTTTCAGTTATTGCGCCTCCGTTCCGGGACATCCAGCTGTAAACCCAGTAAGCGTTCCAGCCGCTGCAGCCCCCGCTGCCCGCCGGGCACGACAGAAAATACTGCTCCGAAAGGTCGACATCCGTATTCGGGTTCTCCGACCTGATATTTATTATTGCCTCGAGGGCGCCCATCGCCGCGAAATCCCAGCAGCTGCCACACCCCCCCTGGTTTTTGACAGGTGTCGTCCAGTCGCCTGTTTTGTTGCGGTAAGTTGCATATCGCCAGTCCCATCTTACCGGAATGTCGGCAGGGGTACCGACCATAATCGAATTTTCTTCATCAATGTCATAAGAGTCAAGAGGTATGCACCCCGTTCCGTACCCTTCTCCCGCCGGACAGGACGTGCTCTCAACTGCAAGATTTCTGGCCTTCCACGCATCTATTCCGCCTTCCATCAGGGATGCATCAATTCCATTTCTGGAAAGAATGTTCAATGCAACCTTGCCCTCCATTTCGTTGTCGCCACAATACACAATCACATGCCTGTCGCCGTAATCGTTCAGCAATCCGCCTATGCAGGAACCGCAAAGAAGTTTCGAGAGTGGAACCGAAACAGCACCGGGTACATGCCCCCTGTTGTACTCTTCTATATTTCTGACATCGAATAGCGCAGTATCCGGTTCGTAAAGAATTTCACGTTTCACCGTTTCGGGCGATATTATATCGGTATTTTTTGTTCCGTAACCGCCCCCGTTCCTTACCGCAGTTGACGGAAGTATGAAAATCAATGCCACCGCAACACAGAGTATTGCCACCCTCTTATTCATTCTATCCCATCATGTAATACTATGGAAGTTCATAATACTATTGCAGGTCATGCTTTGCTTACGGTATTGCCGGGGATGATGGTGAAAGAATGGGTTGCGGTATCCCAGATTTCCTTTATGGTTTCCACGCTCACCGTCCACGATGGATCATTTGGGTCCGCAAAAACATCCCTGAAAACATGGAATCTAATCTCCACGTTATCGCCCCCGGCAAAATCATTTGTCAAATCCCCGCCAATGGGGAGGGAGTGCTCCATGTCGCTCATGAATAGCATTCTCGTAATGTCGCCGGTGGGGTCGTAGGTAATATTGTGTATCTCATCTTTTATCAGAATGGTATCGCCGCTGTCCGCCTGTGTGAGATTCAAATATTCGTATTTGGTAGAGTTGGCGGTCTCCATGGTGGAGTTGCCCATGAAATCCACGAATTGCTTCACAGACATCACCCTTTCCACACCGGACGTCTCCTCCAAACAGCCTGAGTTCAAAAGAATCACCAGGACAATAGCAATGATAAAAATACCTTTTCTCATGAAAAAGCCCAACCAGATAGTATATTTATAACTTTGTACCATCGAAATCATTATAGGCAGTTTTCATATACAGATTCAGGTGTTTGAATGTTCAAGAAAGCAATGGCAATAGCTATGGCAGGAATTCTGTGTG
>CAZOAF010000044.1:0-8000 GCA_964577775.1 uncultured Thermoplasmatales archaeon
TTTGGGATCAAAATCTGAGCCACCCTTCCCGCCGCCCATCGGCAGCCCTGTAAGAGAGTTCTTGAATATCTGCTCGAATCCCAGAAATTTGATTATGCCCAGATATACCGACGGATGGAAGCGTAATCCTCCCTTGTACGGGCCTATTGCACTGTTGAACTGCACTCTGAATCCTCTGTTGATATGTATCTCTCCGTTATCGTCTTCCCATGGTACACGAAACATCATCTGGCGTTCCGGTTCTGTCAATCTCTCCAGAATTTTTGCCTTCTTGAATTCCGGGTGTTTCTCTATCACGGGTTCTAGTGATACCAGGACTTCCTTCACTGCCTGATGAAATTCCTTCTCTCCGGGATTCCTGGCAATCACCTGCTCCAATACCTCTTCTACGTATGACATTTTTATTCCTCCTTTGGTTTATTACATTCTCCCCTTATTTGGGAAGGGAAGCTATTGGGGATAAAGAGAGAAGGTATATTAATATTTCTGAGGTAACGGCATATATTCCTGTGAAAAAAGCAGGGGGCGAAAAGCCTATCCGCACGTCGAGAAACCGCAGTTCTTGCACACGCTGCATCCCTCCTCGTAAACCATGGGACTGCCGCATTCGGGGCACACCCGCACAGGACCCACGGGCGCCTTCACGCTGCCCATATTCAACTTTCCACCCTTCGCCTTCGGGTCGAAATTATCAAGTTTCGGTGTCTCCGGGGGTTTCTTTCCTTTTATGTGCTCCTCGAGCGCCTTTGCAACTGCATCAGGACACGACAGTATCGGGCCGCCGCGGGCAAGCAGCGGTGACGGGCACCTTATCGCCTTCAGCTGTTTCACTATCTCCTCCGTCTTAACTCCCGAGCGAAGACACAGAGAAATGAGTCGTCCTATCGCCTCCAGCTGAGCGTCCGCGCATCCCCCTGCCTTGCCCAATCGTGCGAACACCTCGAAGAGACCGTCCTCGTCCTCATTCATCGTTACGTAAAGATTGCCGCACCCCGTGCTCACTTTTCTTGTTACCCCGCGGACAACGACAGGTCTCGGCTTGGGCCTCTTCACCGCCGGCTTCTTCTTTTCCCCGGTTGTAAGAACCTGGTCTTCCCTGCTCCCGTATCTGTATACCGTGACGCCCTTGCATCCGAGTTCGTATGCAAGCATGTAGACCTTGCGAACATCCTCCTTCGTTGCTTCCTCCCTGAAATTCACGGTCTTGGACGTGGCATTGTCGGTATATTCCTGAAACGCAGCCTGCATCTTTATGTGCCACTCGGGCGTTATGTCGAGGGCTGTTGTAAATATTCTCTGCACATCCTCCGGCACCTCCTTGATTCCCTGCACCGAGCCTTTGTTGGCTGCAATCTTCTTCATCAACTCGTCGCTGTAGAATCCCCTCTCCTTTGCTATCTTCTCGAAGTAGGGATTTACCTCTACGAGACGGTCATCCTTGTCCAGTATGTTCCTTATGAACGTGATTGCAAATAGGGGTTCTATGCCGGAAGAGCAGCCGGATATTATCGATATGCTCCCTGTCGGCGCAATGGTCGTAACGGTGGCGTTCCTAATCGCCTCGTACTTGCCATCCCATACGCTCCCCTTGAAATTGGGGAAGGAACCTCGCTTCTTCCCAAGCTCTATGGATGCCTTTCTGCCTTCCTGCTGTATGAATGACATGACCTTTCTGGCAATATCAAGTCCCTCCTCGCTGTTATAAGGAATCCCCATCTGTATGAGCATGTCGGCAAATCCCATGACGCCCAGTCCTATCTTCCTGTTCCCCTTTGTCATCTCCGCTATCTTATCCAGCGGATACTTGTTCATGTCCACGACATTGTCCAGAAAATGAACCGATTTCCATGTTACATCCCTGAGTTTGTCGAAATCTATCTTTCCGTCCTTCACCATCCGGGACAGATTTATGGAACCGAGATTGCAAGACTCGTACGGCAGGAGAGGCTGCTCGCCGCAGGGATTGGTCGACTCTATCTCGCCGACATGAGGCGTGGGATTGCTCTCGTTTATCTTGTCAAGGAAAACAATTCCCGGCTCGCCGTTCTTCCATGCCATCTCCACTATCCTGTTGAATACCTCCTCCGCATCCATCTCCTTCACCGGCTTTCCCGTGCGGGGGCTTATCAGCGAATACTTCCCCTTGTTCTTGACCGCCTTCATGAAAACGTCGGTGGCTGCGACGGATATGTTGAAGTTCGTCAACTCCTTCTGGTCCGCCTTGGCCGTGATGAATTCCATTATGTCCGGATGGTCAACCCTCAGTATGCCCATGTTCGCCCCCCTCCTGCGCCCCCCCTGCTTTATCACGTCAGTGGAGGCGTTGAACACCTTCATGAATGAGATGGGACCGGAAGCCACACCGCCTGTGGAATGGACCAGGTCACCTTTCGGACGTATGCGGGAAAACGAGAATCCGGTCCCGCCACCCGACTGGTGGATAAGGGCCGTATTCTTTATGGAATCGAAAATCCCCTCCATGGAATCCTCTATTGGCAGCACGAAGCAGGCGGAAAGCTGCTGTATGGACGTGCCCGCATTCATCATCGTGGGCGAGTTAGGAATGAAATCAAGGTTTGACATGAGTTTGTAAAAATCCTCCTCCGCCTTCTTCACATCCCCCCCGTACCGCCGGTCCGCCTCCGCAATATTCTTCGCAACTCTTCTGAACATCTCATCAGGGGTCTCTATGATTTTCCCCTCCCTGTCTTTCAACAGATACCTCTTTTCAAGAACCATTATGGCATTTTTTGTCAGCATCTCAGCCTATAATGCGCGAGGACTTTTAACGATTATGCTCGTCATGCCAGACGCTCGGGACATATATCGCGCCTTGAGCAATTGATGCATTTTCCCCTGCGCTCGTGATTTCTGTGCGCCTCCCCGCGCTCCATGTCCTCCAGCATTCGTTCCCTCAGTTTGATAACGGCATCCTTCAGATTCGGGTCGTAATCTATGAAATACTTTTTTTCATCGTATTCGAGAATGCCGTACTCGACCTCGCCGAATTTCTCCTCAACGAGCATGCAGTATGATATCAGCTGGACGATGTGGGAAAAGAGAGGGCCCTTCGGCGTTCGCCCCGTTTTCTTTTCAACAGGTATGTACATCCCGTCCTTCTCAAGTATGTAATCGGGTCTTCCCCTTATGCCATATTTTTCCGATTCCAGCATCTGGCTTTCCTTGACCGTCCCCACATACGCTATGCTGTCCCCTGAAGACACGTATTTCATCTTCCTGACAAGCAGTTCCTCCGATATATGCAGGGAATGGTAGAAAATCATGTTGGCAGAGATTATCCAGAGAAGCGCAAGTATCTCGAGAAACTTGCTTGTTTCCTCGTTTGACGGAAGGAATGTCATGAACACTATGATGGAAATAACAATGGCACCCATGGCAGAGAGCAGTATGATTTTTTCGTACTTCCTCTTCAGGAGCATCACGGATATTCTCTCGGATTTATACAGGAAGAATGCAGAGTTGAGAAGCCAGAGCAGGGAAAATGTAATGAATATGTAGTTGTTCTCCTTTCCCATGGTGCCGGGCAGAAACGCCAGCCCCACAATCGCAACCAGGGACGCGGCAATTGCCAGAGCCATCACGAAGCCGCCGTAATACCTTTTCTTCGCCTCTCCCGCCCTTATGTCCTCCAGCTCCTTCCCCTCCTTTTCGTGGGACAGCACACCCTCGATGGAATTCACCCTTCTGTCCTGCCTGCTCAGCCACCATGACATAGGGCAGTAAGCATATTTCTCCAGGTCGCCGGCAGACACCATCCTGTCCATCTTGATACGGTATAATGATATGATGTATAAAATTTTCTTTAAATTTTGGTTTACAACGGAAGCGAGTACCAGGTACCGCCCACCATGACGGAGAACACCATATCGCCCACGAATGTCAAATCGCCGGATAACTGGAAACTCGGGGGCCATACAACCCAATCTGTCCTGAAGTTGTCCGCCCTGAGCAGACTCGCGCCTATGAGAAGCCCTATGTTGTCATCAAGGGTGAAGTTGAGCGAGAAGGTATTGAGCCAGTTCCCGTGGGTGTCCAGCACCACGTATCCCTGCTGGTCGATATTCCATGAAATGAAAAGATAATCCGTTTTCAGCTGGGATATGACCTCCGCCCTCATCGAACCCATTATCCCGTAGAAATCCAGTTTTGGCCCCTCCTTCTCCGCATCAAGTTTCACGTAGCCGCCCTGATCCATGTTCCACGAGAAGTTGGCGCTGTTTGTGATGTTGGAAACCGACAGGTATATGCCCGGATTTTCGAGGTCATCGCATACCATGAATTCGGTCAACGAGGAACTCGTGCTGACATTCACGTGCCCATCGTAGATATGGTTTGTCCACTCGGCCCTGAGATGTGTGGGAAGGTACTGGACGCGCGCGCATCCCATCAGCCCTATTCTCCCCATCTTCACGGTCATGGTAACATTGAATTCACTGCTGCTCTCGTAATCCACCGTGCCGCGCTCCCCTGAAGGGCCGAATATGCTGTAAGACACCGAAAATGCCATTTCCGCAGGTATCTTATCTATTGTCAGCGCCAAATCCATGCCCTCGCCGTTCGTCTCCCCCGAGTATGAGATGGTCAGGGTTGTATCCCTCTCGGCGCTGCGTGATATGTCCATGTTTATCTTCTGAAGATTCATGTCAGGGGTGAATTTTATGGTTGAGGATACTGCAGGCTGGAAGCTTACCGCCACGCTGTGGTCAAACGTATTGCCGCCGAACGAGCCGCTGTAACTTGCCACCACGTCAACATCGCTGACCTCGCCGTCGAATATCGGGGTGTTCTGGAGTATGAAATCCGGATTTCTGTCGTACATCAGATAGGGATATACTGTGAAAGTCACCCTCTCGTTGCTCGGAAGTTCCTTGCCCTCCGGGGATGAATATCCAAGCCGGAATTCATGGGTGCCGTAATCGTAGTTCTCCAGCGAGAGACGGACATCAAGGTAAATCTCGAAATCCTTGTCCTTCATCTCCTCGCCGAGACGCTCCACCTCCACCACGGCCGAAAGGGACATCACCCACCCGAAATCCTCGTGGTAAAAGGACGGCAATACGTAAAACCGCACCTTGATATCGTTGCCGTTCTGCCCCGTGCCCGGGTTGTTATCAACGTCTATGGGAAGCAGCAAGCCGTAAAGTATCGACGTGTCCTTCTCCACGGTATCGCATTTGGTGTGTATATGTGCCTCGAACATCCTGGGGAGTATCCTGAATCCCCTCGGTTCACCGGCAAATGAATGGGTTTCAGCCACGTTATATACCTCATTTCCGGAATCGTATTTGGCAATTTCAACTGTTTTTTCCTTTTCCGTGCCGTTATGCAAAGCCGTTGTATCATCGGAAAAATTCCCCGACGAATTGGCGACCACAAAAATAGATGCAATCATAACAAGTGCGGTCAAAAAAGCCACAATTTTTTTCATAATAAATTATAAGTTTTATTATATTTATAATTTTCCCAGCTTTTCCATGATTTTTCCGACCACTTCTTCAGGCGGTATGCTGGTTGTATCGATAACGATGTCATATATGGATGTGTCGTCGAGGTCTATGCCGTAGAAATCCCTGTATCTCCTCTTCTCGCTTTTTTCCCTCTCCCTTATCTGCATTCTGACGGACTCGAATTCGCCGTCTTCACGCTCCATGACACGCCTCACCCTCTCGTCCTCACTGCATTCCAGCCATATCTTGAACGAGGGGATATTGTTGTTGTGGGAAATCCAGCCTGCCATTCTGCCCTCCAGTATCACGTTTCCCAGCGAGAGAATCATCTCCTGCTTTTTGTCAAGGGACGTATCAATCTCCGGATGCTCCTCACAGTACGCACCGAACTCTGCAAGCGTCATGCCGTGCTCCTCCGCCATCTCCCTGAACATATCCCCTGCGTAAACATAGGGCAATCCGAGTTTTTCCTTCAAAATTCTGGCAACCGTTGTTGTCCCGCTTCCGGGAAGTCCGCCAATCGTGATACTATTCATGTACCTTCGCCCGCCTTTCAGACCAAGCTATGAATTTGAACAGATACTGTATGACCTGCGTCAGCGGAATCGAAAGCAGCATGTAGAGCAGTATCCAGTTTGCAAAAAGCACGGACTTGCCGAACAGATTCACATGCATCGCCCACGGCACGTCGAAGTAATAGTGTGTCGCGCCCGAAAGAAAATCCCATATCCACGTGAAAACCGGAATGAATATCAGCATGGTGACGGGCATTATCTTCATCTGCTTGGAGGACGCCGCTGTCTGCTTCTGCATGATTGTGGGCTGAAGTTTCTCCAGTTTCTTTATCATGTACTTGTTGTTTTCAAGGCGTGCCTTGCGGTACTCTTTCTGGAACTTCGACATTATTTCCTGATTTTTTGCCATCTCTATCCAGTCTGTCGTGAAATGGCGAACAATCGTGGAAACAAGAATGACCACTGAGCCGGCGAGGAATATGGTGAGAACGGGAAACTGATGGTGGAAACCGAACAGAGGGGAGAATACCATACCCACCGCGTTTCCCATGGAGGAGCGCAGGTTCTGGTCGAAAAGTACGAACATGGAGAACATTAACACCATGAAGAAAAGCAACGATGACTGCTGTTTTTGATCTGCCATTTTATCACAACACCTTTATTATTTCCTCCGCCGCCTCCTCCGCCATACCGTCATTGTTTTTCACTATTTTAACTGTTGCGCCTGTCAGCACCGCATATTCCATAGCAGCGATACGGTTCATGAGCTGGTGCTCTGCTATACCGTCCGCATCCTCCGCATCCCTTTCACGAATTCCCTCGTCCTTCTTTCTCCTTGCCATTATTTCCTCCGGTTCCGCTTCTATGAGGATTATGAGTTCGGGATTGATTCTCTTCAGTATGTCATGGGGGAATCCCGGAAGGTATCCTCCCGGCGTCTTTATCGTGCAGTGGGTGTCTATGACAACATCGCCCATCCCGCCCACTTTCTCGGCTGTCATCCTCTGGAGTCGGCGCTGCTCGTCAAGAGGGCGTTTTCGCATCTCGTCCCTGTCACGTATGCCCATCTCCCCCGCTATCTCGAGCATGACGGTTCCGTAAGTGATGAAATTCACCTCCTTTTTTTCCATCACTTTCCCCATAACTGTGGTCTTTCCCGAGCCGGGCACTCCTGCAAGTATCACAACCGTCATTCTACTCCCAGGAATTTCCTCAGTACCGGATGCATCTCCATTGCCTGCTCCTTTGCAATCTGCTCGTACAGACGTATGACGATACCTACGGTTAACAGCACCCCTGTACCACTCGTGCCACCCACTGTTCCTATTAGATTGGAAAACAGTGCCAGCATCGCCACAAGGGCGGAGCTGAGAACGGTGAGGGCGGGAATGTACCTGTAGAGAACCTTCTTGAGAATGCGCGGGTCCCTTCTGAAACCGGGTATCTGCATGCCGCTGCTCTCTATCTGGCGCGCCACCGCCTCCGGCCCCATGTTCGTGGTCTCTATCCAGAACTTGCCGAAGAATATTGCACCGACAATGAATACAATTCCATATATGATGATTTTGAGGAGCATCTGCCACGGCGCGTGATCAGACAGGTAACCGGCATAACGCGGGTCTATCATTGGAAATAGCCACGTGTGAAGACCTCTTGGACTGTTCAGATACCATGCCAGCCCTGCGACTGGCTCTGTAGAGCCCGGAAGATATTTCCCCAGCCACCATGCATGCCCCAGCAATGGAATGCTGCTGGCCTTGCCCCAGAATATGAGAGCGAACATGTTGACGTTGGCAAGCAGTGCAGCCATCAGAATGACGGGTATGTTAGATGCGTACATCAAACGGAGGGGGTACCTGCCCCTTGCACCCCTCACACGTGCATGCGTCAGAGGCAATTCAACCTTCGATGACTCGGCATAAACAACGCCGAAGAATATGAGGGTGGTGCCCAGCAGGGCTATTATGGGATTTGGAGGCGTGATGAATATCTTCTCGAATCCCCCGCCCACCAGATC
>CAZOAF010000045.1:0-7959 GCA_964577775.1 uncultured Thermoplasmatales archaeon
AAAAATAGAAGGACACCTGTAGAAACCGTCCGGCACAGGATTATAAGATGACAGGGAGGGGGAACGAGGGCAAGGAGGAAATGCGGGGAAAATTAGGCGACCCTCATTCCCCTTATACGGTGTAACTTATAATTTATTAATAATATATGTATGCTACTATATAATGGTTTCTGCCGTTCACCCACCCCGACAACTCGCCGGCATCCTTTCCGTTTCCTTCGTTTCGTAATGATTCCACACCCTGCCCACAGAGTATGATTAACCGGAAATATCACCACACCGCATCGACGTCCAGGTCGAAATCTTCGTCTTTTTTCTTCTTCTCCTTCTTCTTGGAATTGCTGAGAAGTGCCTCTATTTTCTCCTCGAAATCCTTGTTCTTCTTGAATATAACAAAGTCGCCCCTCATCTGTTCAAGCAATTTCTTTGCCACATCCTGCTTCCTCTTTATGGGTACCAGACCTGAAGGATAGTCGAATTCCATAAGTTTATCGCATATCGCCTCCATCTTGTCCAGAACGCTCTCGACTCCATCCACCTTCCCGTCTTTCATCAAATTGATTGCCATTCTCCGCAGCTCGCCCACGGTATCGCCAAGTCCCAGCAGGTACGAGGTATATGTTATCCCCAGTTTTTCGGGGTCCGGCAGGTCCTCATCGATGTATATCGCAAGGAATATGTTTGCCTCCGCCAGTTCCTGAGAGGCATTTTCCATGTACCCGGCGGTCAGAAGGTCAGGATGATTCTTTATCTTCTTCTTCAAATCCTTGTTCATTTTTATGGCATCTGATGCCATCTCAGTTGCGGTCTCCACGTCGCCGCCGTGAATGTTTCTTATGGACTTCCTGCTGGCCCTTATTATATCCCTGCACTTCTTGAGAGTGAGTTCCCTAAGGCTGTCCTTCTCGTTAAGCATCTTTTCTATCCTGCCCGATATCTCCTCGAGATTTCTCATGCAAAAATAATATGTCCGGCAATTATAAAGTTGCCTATCTTTTTCTGAAATATACGTTGAATCTTGCCCCGCCGCTTTCGCTGTCCCCCACCTCCACGCGCCCCCCGTACCCCTCCGCTATCTTCCTGACCAGGTACAGCCCGAGTCCGCTTCCCCTGCTTCCTCTGCCCTTGAATTTCTTTTTGAATACATCTTTTTTCATTTCATCCGGTATGCCCCTGCCGTTGTCCTCTATGCATATCCCTGCAAAATCGCCTTCCTCCGTACCGCTTATTTTTATTTCCGTACCGCCCGAATGATTCATGGCATTTTCCACCAGATTGGCTATGACCTCGTCGACCAGGACCCCGGCTTTCACCTTTAACTTTGCATCTCCCTTGTATATGATTTTCATTCCCCTCCTCTCCGCCTCCGTGGAGTAGTTATCCGCAACCTTCTTCACGACTTTATCGAGATTTATTGCCTTCGTGGAGGTTTCCTCTCCCGCCTGGTGAAGGTGGCGTATTTTTTCTATCAAATCGCTGCCAGACCTTACTGCCTCGTATGCCTTTTCCAGAAATTCCCTCTGCTTTTTGGGGATATCATATTTTGCCAGAAGGTCAAGATAACCCATGATAATCTGCGTTTTGTTGCCCAGGTCATGGCGCAGCAGGGAATTGTAAAATTCCGCCTCCGCCTCCGCCTTTTTGCGTGCGGTCACATCCTGTATTATTCCTTCTATTACCTCGCCCTCATCTGTTCCGACAAGCACTGCAGACTGGGTTGTGAATATTCTCCCGCCGCCCTTTCTCAACCCTTCCATCTCGTAGTTTCTGACCTTCCCCCTCTTTTTTATGGCTTTGAGAAATTCTTCCACCTCCCCCCGATTTGCATACATGTTCCATGCATTTTCCGATGATATCTCGTCGATACTGCCGTACCCGAACATCTCCAGGAAAGAGCTGTTTGCTTCCAGAAATTCTCCCCCCATTGTTATCCTGTATATTCCTTCGACCGCATTCTCCACGACCTGACGGTACTTTCTCTCGCTGCTGTAAAGCGCCTCCTCGGCCTTCCTCCGCTCCGTTATGTCCACGACGTTTCCCATGATGGCATTTCTTCCCCCGTGGGATACGGGCATTTCCATAACATCCAGATATTTTGTCTCGCCGCTCTTTGTAACGAACTTTGCCTCATAATGCAGGCTTGTTTTTCCTTTCCCCTCATCAGCATGGATTTTTTTGACCGCCCTTACATCGTCGGGATGAAGGAAGTCCGTGAGCCGCCTGCCCACGATGTCCTCCGCCCCATATCCGAGAATCTGCTGCATTCTGCTGTTGGCATAAACAATGTTTCCCCCGTGAAGTATGTAGGCCCCGAAAAGAGCGGTTTTTGACAGCAGGTTCTCCTCTGCCTCCCCGGGCATGCATACTGCAATCATACCGTCATCTGATTTCGAGACGAAAGCCCTTACAGGCCGGATGATGCCGCCCCTGCAGGAGATGCGAATTTCCCGGTTCCCGCACTCATCGCCGTCGTGCCCACCCTCGATGATGGATGATATGTGTTTGCCCTTGATTTCGTCGGCATCATAACCGGTGAATCTCTCGGCACCCCTGCTCAGGAGCTGAATGCTTCCTTCACCATCGGCAATGATTATTACCGCATCGGAATTGTAGAAAGAATTTTCGAGATTGACAAGGCGTTTCCTTTCCCACTCCAGTCTTCTTATCTTATCCTCTATCTCCTGAAGTAGGCCGTCGAATGCAAGCATGCGATGCATGTCACCTCCTTGAGACTCTCTACCCATACCCCTTAACTATAAATACGGCGAAAGGTATAAAAAACATTTGATGGAAATGCCGTCCTTCAACGTTAGTTGGATGATAACATGTGTCATGCAAAAACATATAAATGGTTTATAAATTTGGCTATTACACATGGAAGATAAAAAAGAACCCCCCGGTAAACGGTCAAGACGTGATATATATGGAGAGAGTGGAGAATCTTTCGAATTCAATTCATCTATCCCGTATTTTACACTCTCTCAAAAATCTGATTTCTAAAGACTTCAAAGAATCCCTGGTGTCTCTTCTCATGTCCACAATGGGGGACCTTATCACCGGGATAATAATGGGAGTTTCAACGTCCAGTCTGCAAATGCTTCCCGCCCTCATCGTTCTCATACCCCCCGCCATAGGGATGCGGGGAAATATATTCGCCTCGCTCGGCTCCCGGCTGGGAACGTCGCTGCACACGGGACAGATCTCCCCGGATTTCAAGGGAAAGATACTGAAAGACAACGTGAACTCCTCCTTTATACTCACAATACTGATGGGCATATATCTCGGAATAATCGCCACATTCACCGCCCATTTTCTCGGCATGGATGTGGATATCATAGATATGATTCTCATCTCCCTCATGGCCGGTGTAATCTCCGCATTCTTCATGCTGGCACTCACCATAGCCACCGCATTTTTCAGCTACCGCCGCGGATGGGACCCCGACAACGTGACAACACCAATAATAACACTTGCGGGGGATATCATCACACTGCCTTTCCTTTTCCTTTCTTTCCACATGGTTACAGGGATGGGAGACGGGGAAAAGAACGCCCTTTTCTACATCTTCATAGCCCTTGGAATCATCAGCATATTCATCCCGTTTTCCAGACTCTCCGGGAAATACCTCAGAAAAATTCTGGTGGAGAGCACCCCGATCATGCTAATCGGCGGGTTGCTCAGCACATTCTCCGGTTCGATTCTCGGCAATTCCTTCAACGGGCTGATAGGCATCGCCGGCATTCTGACAATGATGCCCGCATTCCTTGAGGACGGGGGCGCAATAGGCGGCATACTTGCCGCAAAATTTTCGTCGGCGCTCCACATAGGTTCGCTTGAATACAGCCTTACCCCTCCGAAGGGGGCACGGAAGATGTTTCTGTCAATGCATCTTATAGGAATCATCGTCTTCTCCCTCATAGGAATATTTGCATTCTTCATAAGCAAGTCCGTGGGCGTTGGCGTGCTACCGCTTCATGAGATGATAATAATCTCGCTGATTGCAGGGGAAATACTGATATTCATAGTAAATCTCGTAGCATATTACTCCTCCGTAATCGCTTTCAAGCATGGAATAGACCCGGACAACGTAACTATTCCGACCATCACGAGTTTGATGGATATAATAGGTACGGGCTGCCTCATCGCCGTGCTTATGGTATTTGGCATCCTCTGATTACTGCTTCTTGCCGAGTATGCCGTCAAAAAAGGATTTTCTATCCTCGCTTCCGGTTTCTACCTTTTCGTTTTTCTCCGCCATAACAGGCGCCCTGCTCTCCTCTATTATGGGTTTGTATTTCTGGAGGTCGTCAAGTGCCTGCTCTATACCCTCCACCTTGCTGACCGAGTAATACGAGGTCTTTACGCTTCCCCCTTCCTTCGATGTCACCTTCACCACGTATCCCCCCGGAGTTTCATAGATAATTTCCCTGTTTATTATCAGCCCTTCTATCTTTTCGGGGGATTCCGGAAATTCTTCCGACGACTCCGGGACTTCCGGTTCTTCAAAAACTTCCTCCTTTTCAGGTTTCTCCACCTTTTCCAGCAGCCCCTCATCGATGATTTTCTCTATCTCGTCAAGACTCTCCCTTGCCCTCTTCTCCCAGCTCTTCTCCTTCAGTTTCTCGTCGGAATCACCGAATGTATCCAACTCCACGGATTTCTTTTCGTCGTGGGACAGATAGAACTCGGGCAATACATACTCCTTTCCCCTGATGCCATCCTTCTTCTCCTTGTCAGGCTCGGAAAGCAGCACCTCCGAATATTCCGCCTCCTCCTCTTCAACAATATCCTCGTTCACTTCCTCTATCTCCCTGCTTATATCCCAGAGGTCCTCCTCCTTCTCCTGTTTTCTTATTTTCGGTATACGGGGCAAACGCATCTCAGCACCAAATATAGATACACTTACACATTAAAATGTTTTATGCTTGTCAAGCCCGTCAAGAATGTCCCCTATTTCCTCCTGTATTTCTCCAATGGGACGGTTTGCATCTATGATGTGCCATCCCCTCACGAGTTCGAGGGCTTTACGCCTTACAGCTTTCAATTCCTCCAGGTTCTCGAACATTTCTCTTTTTCCTGCTCTTGCCTCTATCCTTTTGAGCGATTCCTCCGGCTCGACATCGAGGAAGAACATGTATTCCGATGTCGGTAAAAAAGTCTCGAAGAATTTGTACAATATTTTTGCAACCGGTAAAGGCAGGTATGCAACGCCCGCGAGATACCTGACAACGATGAACGTGTCCGCCTTGCCATAGTATTTTCTAACCGAGCGAATGACGTCCAGGGCATAATAGACTGATGCCTTAAGATGCTCCTTCTTACCCTTTCCCGTAAGCGCTTTCTTTGCCCTTATCCCGTATTTGTTATCGTTCTCGGGGTGGGAACGGATTATAACACTCCCCTCCCTTTCGTAACGCCCCATTATGAATTTTGCATGGGTATCCTTTCCAGAACCGTCGAGACCGTCAACAACTATGAACCTCATCTTGACACCCCTTATGCTATTGCAAAATAAACGAGGGCTGCCGACAGGGAAACGGTGAGATTGTCAAGACCCATGGGTGTTACCCCCTCCATCAACGTGGCGACAAATGCGGCGATAATGACAGCACATATATTGACCGGTACGGCGTAGTACATCAGGGCGATTGCCGAAACCGCCACGACAAAGAAAAACATGGTTAACGAGCCCTCAACGCTTTTCCAGTCTCCTAAAATGTTGTACTTCCTCTTTCCGAATCTGGTCCCGATGAGAGATGCAAAACCGTCACCGTAGGACATGGCAACAATGCCTATGGCTATGACCTCCGGCCTGCCGAAAAAAACGTACGCAAGCACCGTCCATGATATTGCGTAGTAAACCAGCCCCATGCCGTGCCCCGACGCCGACGTCTCGCTCACTATTTTCAGCGGCGAGTGCGGGCTGACAAGGAATGTCAGGACTATGAACGGGGCGGCTGCGACAAATGCCATCACCCATGCATGTTCGAACAGCGGCAGTATGAAGAATATGTTCCCGACCATTATGTGAAGGAATTTTCTGCTTATGAGGGGATACTTGCTGAGGACTTTCTCCGATATGAAAAGAAGAATCGCGACATACGCATAGACAAAAAGTACCCCCGTGATATCGCCTGACAACATCCGATTTAAAATGCCGTTTCCGTATATAACATTAAGCAAAAGCACCCGCCAGAAACGCCACCAGCCCCACGAAAATGCCAAGCAGGCTTATCTTCCTGAACCTGCCGAGACTTTTCGCATCGACTCTTGAGATTATGGAAACGGCGGTGTATACCAGCATGATATCGGTCACCAGAACTATTGAGAGGTAGGTGTAATCGCGGTAATACGCACTGTCGATGCTGAAAACGAAGGGTATGAAACTCAGCACAACCGCAAGAATGTAAAACAGCGATGCAACGGCATTCGCCCCCCTCTTGCCGAGATATGTCGGAAAAGATTTGGTTCTCCGTGCCGCATCCCCCTCAAAATCCATCACATCCTTCATTATCTCGCGTGCAACACCGGAAAGAAACGCTATGAAGGCAATGAGAAATATGATGAACGGTATGGACGGAGAAACGGCGGTCGCACCGAAAATGAAAGGAATTGCCATAACGAATGCTATGTAGAAATTCCCCACCACCTTGGTCTCCTTAAGTTTGACATCGTACAGCGTTGCCAGCACGACATTTATTGCCGCAATCTCGAAACATGTCATATTTACCATGAAACTTGCTGCAAGCCCTGCCGGGACCAGGATGAAATACATATAGACGGCCGACGAAGGGTTGAGTTCACCCCTCACCAGCGGGCGGTCCATCCTTCTGTTTCTTCGGTCAACCTCGAGGTCAAAGTAATCGTTCAGTGCAAAAGTTCCCGCTTCCAGAAAAAGTGCCGTGAGAAATGCAAAAAGGAATTTATCTGCGGGCGGCAGCCCCCTGCCCGCTATGAGCGCCCCGATTAATATTGCCACGGCAATCATCAGACCGTGCTCCAGACGTGCAAGCTGCCATACTGCCTTCAACTTTTCCGTTACGGTACTGCACTCATTCATGCTATTCTGGTTCCATCTCGTAATAATTCTCAAGCATACCGATGCACGAATCCGTCAGTTCAACTATTCTCTCCGCCGCTTCCTTTATGGAATCACGGTCATCCACGTCCATTGCACGTATGTAGAGAATCACCGAAAGCTCCCAGGCATAATACACCATCTCTGCCTGGCTTGTATCCGAGTTTGCCTCCTGTATTTTTTTGACAGGGTTCAAGAGCAAAACTGACACGAATGTCGTGGCGCTGGCGGAGCCAAAGCCCAGTGTTGCCAGCATATCTTCCCATCCATCCGGCGAGGGCTGGAAAATGTAAGAAAGCGCAACCATGAGGAAGAATATTCCTGTCCCGAACAGCATGCCAGAAAACATGTAAACGATGTATTTCGCCCTCTTTGCCTCCTCGCACATCCTCTTTATTTTTTCTTTCAGCACTGGTAACTCGGCTGTCAGTATCTCCATTATGGTATTGTTGAGATGAATGTTCGCCCCGTCCCGGTCAAATCTCTCTCCCGCCATCCATTCAGTATTTGCGTGGAAGTATTTGTCATTTTTTGTTTTTGCCGTTTATCCTCATTCGAGTACAAGGATGAAAAAAGGAATTGGAGAGGATGCCTAAGAGAAGTAGAATCTCGATAAGATGTGTTGAATCTCATGATAAGTGAGATTCTTGTTTATTACATATCTGAATAAGCAATAAATAAATTTCAATCTAGACACCCCTTCCACGCAATAAATTGCGTGGCTTTCCCCTCAAGGGGAAGAAAACGCCTATCGGCGTTTTATGACTTTTCAGGCGATTCATCCCAGACCTAAAGGTCTGGGTTTTCTCGCTTGAATTTCAATAAAATCATTTCTTTTTTTCCGTTCCTGTGAGCATCTCTTTTATACTTCCTATTGAACT
>CAZOAF010000046.1:0-7834 GCA_964577775.1 uncultured Thermoplasmatales archaeon
CCATTTATTACGATAAAATCATACAGCTGCTCGGAGACTGGAAGAACAATGCCACGATTCAGACAGGCACCGGCATAGAATTCCAGAAAATACCCATCATCACATCGCTGATGAACCGTTTGAAGAGCGTCACGGGATTCGGCCCTGTTCGGGATGAACCCACAAAGTTCTGGACGGGCGAGAGCAAATTCATAAACGGAAAGCTGTGCAACGATACTGAGAAAGGCGGATTCAACGTGAAGAGTGCATATCGGCTGGAAGCCCAGAGAACAGGTCTGCTGGGCGACGTGATATCGAAAGGCGGGCAGTATCAGCTGGAGAGTAACTACATATTCACATTTGCCCATGGCTCATATTATCTGTTCGAAGCAGGGGATATGCTGGAGTTTGACCAGTTCGGGCTCGGATTGAAAACAGGGCTGTCGGGAAAGGGCACGTATGATGTCAGGCATGTGGTCAACATGGACTACGGTCCCTCAATGGCATTCATAGAAAGCTGCCTTGTGGGGAAGACAGAGGGGTTATCGCCTTACAACACGCTATCGCAGGCATTTCTCCATGCGGGAGTTGACGCATTCATAGCATCCACCAGATATACGGCGGACCCGGGATATCTAGAACCCGGTTTGATTTTCGAGGGGTTTGGCATCTGGGGATACATAAATGCAACCCTGAGCCTTAAACTGAAAGGAGAATATCCGGATATGCATTTCGGAAGCCTGATAGCAAGCACGTACATTCTCGATTTGATATCGAATGACAGCACGACAGGCATGGCTCTGAGGAATGCAAAGAATGCCTATCTGCCCGCGGATGCAAACTCGACATTCCTGTGGACGCCCCCGCTGGACGACGGGCTAAAATCAGGAGGCGGGACAAAGGTGCTGGATAAGAAGTATGTGGCGATACATGAATTCGTATTGTATGGCGACCCCGCGTTCAATCCTTACGAACCCGTGAACGGAAAATAAAAAGAAAATAATATAAACTGGAAGAAATTTAGTATGCAGAGGGTAAGGAGGAATTCATTCTTTTTTCTCAGTTTTGGAACCGGATAATTGTATGAGAATATGGTGTCAGATGCCTGCCTCCTCCTTGCTTCTTCCTGCTTCCAGTAGTACTTCTTCGGACACATATATGTCGCATCCCTCCCTTGCCGCAAGTGCTATGCAGTCGCTCGGGCGGGCATCCATGACTATCTCCTCTGCCTTTTTGTCTCTGTAGCGTTCTATGTACAGTTTTGCCATGAAAACACCACCGTGAAGTTCGTCTATTACAACCTTCTTTATCGAGCCGCCCATGGCATTTATCACCTTTATGAATACGTCATGGGTCATGGGTCTGCCGGGGTTTTCTCCCTCCACCCCGCTCATTATGCTCTCTGCCTGCCACCTTGTAACGTAAATGGGGAGAATCATGTCTTTCCCCACCAGCATTATCTCGGAAAAATTCTCGTCGCCGTAATAGCCGGGGTATATATCCATCTTCACCATTTTTCCGCTCATTTTACCGTCCGTTTCCATGTTCCATTGTATAAAGTTCATACATTCCACCGTAAATAAAAGTTTCCGATAGTTACCTATTTATTTGCACTTTCATTATCATAACGACCATGAAAAAAAAGATGCTGTCGGTTTTAGTTCTATTGTGTTTCTTATTGCCATCCGCGATATCTCATGGAATGATTTGGGGAGGGCCAGGGCATGGGCAGCAGGCGGACAAACATCTTGCTGGTGGGCCCGAAAACGTTACAATCGTTGTCGATGTAATCAGGGCAAGAGCAATGACGTTAGGCGGCAGCGAGCCGGAAATCTACTTCAAAATTTATGTCAATGGCGAGGATGCAATTCTGTCGCCCCAGCATTACAGGGGAAAGGATATATGGTTCGACGGGCCAATTGCCGGGAGGGATTTTTCATACGACCCCGAAGCAAAGGTTGACATAGAAATACAGATGTGGGAGAAAAAACCGGTGACGGACAGACCGTGCGACATATCGAAGGGGGACGGAAATTCAATCACCCTCTCGTATGACATCAAGCGCGGTGGATGGACAGGCGACGATTATCTCAAGGACGAAAACGGATACGGACACTGTTCCGGCTTCGGGGACGGAAACGAGAATGAGAATGACTGCGAGATATGGTTCGACATCTACCAGCAGGGTGACGGATGGGGGGCCGACCATCTGACTTACTGGGAGAAAGTCAATATATATCATCTGGACCCGCTGGGGAACTATACTGGGGCGGACTTCAACAACGACGGCATACCCATAGAGTGGGAGGACAAATATGGTTTCGACCCGTTTTCCAGCGACGACATCTCCGGTGACGATAACGATAACGACGGGCTTTCCAACTTCGAGGAATACGAAACATCCCAGTGGCTATCTGACCCGTTCTCCAGGGACATATTTCTGGAAATCGACGGAATGGAGGGCAAGTACTCATGGAGCATTCCATACACTTTCCCGAAAGAGTCACAGTATCTTTTATGCAATGCATTTGCCCGGCATGACATCACCCTCCATATAGATGACGGCGTCATGGGCGGCGGGGGGGAGCTGGTGCCGTACGATGCGGTTCTCTCCTGGGGCGGGATGAGCAGCATACGCAACAGGTATTTTTTGCACTGGAACAACCACAACTGGAGACGGGGAGTTTTTCACTACGGAATAATATGCTGTCAGATAGATTTTGCCCGCCCCGCCGGCGGCTGCGCCTTCGCCACCGACAGCTTTGCAGTGGGGGGACAGTATGTCAGAAACTGGTCATGGGCTTTCTATCTTCAGGGGAGCAATTTCGACAGGGCGTACGCAAGCGTGGTAATGCACGAACTGGGGCACACGCTGGGTCTGAATAATTTCGGGGGCATAGACAACGAGAACAGCAGATTTCCGTGGAAAAAAGAATACTGGGAGTGGGGACCCTACAGGAGCTGCATGAACTACCGCTACGTGTACAAACTGGTGGATTACTCTGACGGGGATGACCCTGACCACGACCAGAACGACTGGGCGGTTATAAACCTGGCAAGAATAAACTGGGCATAGGTTGAATCAGTACTTTACTTCCCTGGGCTTTGACTCGAACTCGTCCTTTGAGAGCAGGAGCAGGACGATGGCTATTATGCCGAGGACGATGCCCACTACCGTGAACATCCCGGAAATCGTTCCCAGCACCGCACCTATCAGTGCTATGCCGAAGCGCTTTCTTGCAATCGCCGCTATTCCTCCTACGAGTGCTGCTGTGGACATTGCTATTATAAATGCGGATAGTGCAACTCTTAAATCGAACACTTTTATTATCAGACTTTTCTGCTCTCTCTGCTCGTTTCCCATCACGAATTTATCGTAGGGTAGCGTTATATTCCATGGCAGAACGAACACCTTTGCGGTAAGGTTGCCGTACCCATCTCCTGTAAAAATCAATGTTTGCTTTCCGCTTGTGATATTTTTGATGAGGAATTTTCCGTTGCTGTCCGTAACCGCATGAATTTCGGGATGTCCCACCACACTCACGTTTATACTTTCAAGCGCTTTTCCCCCGCTATCTACCACTTTTCCCCCGAATTCACTCGGGACGTTTATATTGCTGAGACTGTCCAGCGAGAACAGAAGAATGCCGCTCATGGCAATTCCGCTGAGGAAAATTATCACCAGAAGTATACCGGCTATTACCGGTTTCATGGAACGGGTCTTCAGATGCACCGAGGGGTGTATCATCGGCGCTTCGCTCTCCCAGCTGTATTTCTCGTCCACGTTGACCTTGAACTTCATCCCGCAGTTGGGGCATGTTACCACCTGCTCCCCGGATAAGCCGTCGGGCACATCCACGACAACGCTTTCCTTGCAGTGAGGACAGCGCGATTTTCCCTTCATCGAATGGAAATGAACAGGTATTTAATATAGTTTGTCAGAACCCTTTTTCTTTTGAAAAAGAAAACCAACCCTTTTGGAAAAAGCGTTGACGGAAAAAACCCAATATTTTAAAAGTTTCTTTGGGCTGAAGAACTTTCTTTTCTAAAGAAAGGGCTCTGGTTCTTTGGGGATGAAACACCTTTCTTCTAAAGAAAGGGGTTCTAGTGTTCGATTTCGAGCAATTTTTTTTTCACATCGGTACCGTACCCGTATCCCCCGAGTTCACCATTTTTTCTGATGACGCGATGGCAGGGGATTACCACAGGGATTGGGTTTGCACCGACTGCATTCCCGACGGCCCTGACTGCGCGTGGTCTGCCCGCTTTTTTTGCCACCCATTCGTATGAACGCGTCTCGCCGCATGGTATTTCTCGCAGAACATTCCAGACTTTCTTCTGGAATGTGGTGCCTTCAAATTGAAGGGGGAGAGAAAATTCCTTTCTTTTTCCGTCAAAATATTCTTCCAGTTGCTTCCTTGCCTCTCTGTTTTCTTTTTTTATGCATGAACTGTACTCCTTTCTGAATCTCTCTTCTTCGAGAGTTATTCTCTCAATTCCCTCGGAACCAAATACAACGTGAATTTTACCCACAGGCGATTTGATTACATCATAGTAGGGGGCCATGAAAGTGAATCGAAAGACGATTTAAAAATTAATCCGCAAAAGAAATAAGCAACCGAACAATACTGAGATGTTGAAACCGGCAAAGAAACTTCTGTGGTGGCTGCTTGCGGGCACATCCGGGGGGCTCAGCAGAGGAAAAATCATCGAGGCGATAACAGAAAAACCCATGAATGCAAATGAGATTGCCGATGAACTTCATCTGGATTACAAGACGGTGAGGCATCATCTCGATGTGCTGAAGAAGAACAATCTTGTAACGACGATGGGGAGCGGCTACGGAACAATGTACTTTCCGTCGGAAATTCTGGAGGAGAATATGAAATATTTTGACGAGATTTGGGATAAAATTGGGAAAAATAAGAAAAAGGATGAAGACAATGGGGTGAAGAAATGAGCGAGACAAAGTCAAAGGCATTTGCATTGATAGTTGTGCTTATTCTGGTAGGCACCGTGGTAGGACTCGCAATGTCGTACGTTTCACTTAAAAAAGGGAAAGAAATAGCGGAGGAGAGGGGGCATCCTTTCGACAGGGGAATGGCAAGGGCATTTGCATTGAGATATACGGCAAGCATAATCGTCATTTCGATAAATGTCATGCTTCTGATAGGGCTGCTCTGGGTTTATATGGATACTTACTCGCAGACAAAATCGAGTTTCATGTTGGGTCTTGTATTTTTCATAGGGGTCCTGCTCATACAGTCACTGCTTTCGTTACCGTTAATACATGCATTGTTCGGATACACCCCCTCCGGGTTAGGTCCCTTCGGTGTTATCCCTTATCTTTTCGAAACAATGGCTCTGGTGATACTGATGGCGCTCAGCATGGAATGAAATTGGGAATGATTTGGGATAGATTTGGGTAAATCAATATAAAGAATGACCGCACTTTTTACCGTGCACAATGGGTGCGAGGTGATAAAAAATGAAGAAAAGCACAATGGCAATAGCGGCTGTCGGTGTTGTGGGCTTACTCTTAATGGGCACGGCACTTGCCACCACGGCATCGAATGGAAACGGAACGGATGACGGCGGGCATTTCAAATGGGCAAAACAGATGCTCGGGAAATTCATGCACCGTCATCACGAGAGAGTCCAGAATGCAATGAAAAACATGACGGAAGTGGGCGGTACGCTCACGTATGAAAATGGCACCTACTACGTGGGCGGTCAGGCTGTTTCATTCGGACCAGAATGGTTCCTTGAAAATGTTACGGCGAGAAGCGATTATGACATGGATGGGTCGTATGAAACAATGAAGAAGGAACTGGAAGGACTTGAAGGAGCCGAAGTTACAACAATGGGAATAATGAAAAACGATACCGTCAATGCATTCTACATAAACGGCATATGGTACAGAAATCCGGTGAGAATGCCCCAGGAGATCTCAGAAATAACCGGTACGCTCGAGTTCGCCAACAATAGCTACACGGTGAACGGACAGGAAATATTCTTCGGCAATATGGGAATGCTATTCAACAGGGTTGCAAGAAGCGACTATGACCGCGACGGACAGATAGAAAGCATGTACTATGAACTCCAGGGACTGCTCGACAAGGAAGTAACCCTTGACGGATTTTACAGGGGAGACATCTTCGTTCCCGCCCACATAGATGGGATATGGTACAGGGGAACACCTGCAGGACTGTAATCTCTTCCCTATTTTTTTATTATTTTTCCTATTGTCTGCCCTGCTTTGACTTTATCACCCTTCTTGACAACCGCCTTAACATTTTCCGGCAAATAAACCTCCACCTTGGAACCGAATCTGATAATCCCTATTCTGTCTCCCTTTCTAACCTCATCACCCTCGTTGATATAGGGAACTATGCGCCTTGCGATTATGCCTGCAACCTGAACGACAACTACCGTACCCATCTCAGTATCCATTTTTATCGAGAGGTACTCATTATCCCCCCTTTCCCTGAATGCGGGATGATGCTTTCCGGGCATGTGTTTCATCTCCAGAATCATTCCGGATACCGGAGCACGATTCACGTGGACGTTCCACAGATTCATGAATATTGCTATCTTGCCGTCGTTTTCCATGACGATTCCATCGGCAGGTGATATCACTCCTTCTCCCATCTCACGGCGTGGGTCTCTGAAGAATATAAGAAACAGCAGGAAAATCAATAGAAAGAATGATGAAATGAAATAAAATTCCAGTATCAACAGAGCGAGAGATATTGCCAGCGGCAGGACTACGATGTGGGCGCACTTTCTTGCTATCATCTTCTCCCCAGAATACCCCTGAAAAATCTTTCAACAGGGCCGCGTCTGTTCGGCAGTTCAAATAGGGAAGATATGTTGCCATAGAGCTCCGGAAGGATGTCGAAGGCAAGGTAGGCGAGAACTATCAAGGCAAGAAGCGAGCCCGCCTTTCCCACGACGTTATGCATGAAATAAAATGTCTGATGAAGCACCTCCACCCCGTAGATGACGCCCACATTTCTCACGATGTTGAGCACATATATCACGGGAACGGTGTATACCAGTGCCTTGAATCTCCTGCTTTTATCCACACCTCTAAGCGCCGCTATCACTCCCACGAATATCATCATGGACTGCAGTCCGGTGCAGGCAAGGATCAATTGTACAGAATGATTGCCGTTGAAATATACCGGCACCGTTATCTCCGACCCGTAGTTTATCGCCCCCGTATAAACATGGTAACCCATGACTTTCATTACCCAGACGGTCTGGCCTGCCACGGTTTTTATAAGTACGCCCGAAAGAAGCGGCAGCTTCTCTATCAGGAAGTAAAAAAACCCCGCTATGAAAGTCGAGCCGGCAAGAAATGTCAATGATTCCAGTTCCTCCCTTTTTGTATATGACAGAAACTCATGATAGGCAATATAAGACAGGAAATAAACCCCGACTATGGAAAATATTGCATTGACAATATCTCCGTCCTCCTTGTAATAAAGGAATTCCGGCTGGGTCGCCCAGTAAAGGGTAAATATTATCCATCCGGTCGACATGATGAGGTGCCTTCTCTCCTGTTTGCAGAAAAAACCTATCCCGAGGATTATCAATCCCGAAAATAACGGAATGGACGTAAGCATATCAAAGAGAGGATAATTGTCCATATCAACGAGAAGGGTGATGAAAACGAAATGCCCCGCCACGAGGGCAAGCGTTGCCCCTCCGAATAGATATGCCACATACCGTAAATCCTTTTTGTGCACGGTTTTGAATGACGCAGGGTTTATGATTTTTTCTACTTTATTTCAGGTATGTAGAGTACGGAAATTATTTCGCCGTAATGTTTCACCATGCATTATGGTGA
>CAZOAF010000047.1:0-7823 GCA_964577775.1 uncultured Thermoplasmatales archaeon
TTTCATGAGCAAAATCGAGGAGAGTTTGAAAAATGCGCCAATAATAAAGAAGGGAGAGTACAACTACGTCATACACCCGATTACGGACGGTGTACCGTACATAGAGCCTTCACTGCTCGGGGAAGTCGTGGACTGGATAGCGGGCGAGATGCCTTCCTGCAGCAGAATCGTTACCATGGAGGCAATGGGAATACCGATTGCTGCGGCACTTTCCGTGAAGACGAGCATACCGTTCACCATAATCCGCAAGAGGAGTTACGGGCTTCCGGGAGAGGTCTCTGTCAAGCAGGTTACGGGCTATTCGTCGTCCAGCCTTTTCATAAACGGCTTGGGGAAGGGCGATGAAATCGTCATAGTGGACGACGTTCTGAGCACGGGCGGGACGCTGACAGCCGTTGTTTCCGCACTCAAGAGCATGGAAGTTGACATAAAGGGAATATTCATAGCGGTGAACAAGGGAAACCTGGAAGAAATACGGAAAAAAATTGGAATGAATATAAATACCCTTGTCAATATCGAGGTGAATGGAAAAGTCAGAATCAAGGATTGATTTCGAAAAACTGAAGGAGATTGCAGAGGGATGCGAAACCGTGCTTGTCAAACTCCCTGACGGGCTGTCGCAGCTTGCAACCGGGATTTCGGATTTTCTTTCGTCGGCGGGCGTAGAGGCAATAATATCGGCAAATCCGTGCTACGGGGCATGCGATTTCTGCGACTGCATCGACGGCATGGGCGTTGACAGAATAATTTACGTGGGGGAGGCGGAGATGCCGTATCTAAGAAAGAAATATCCTGTTCCGGCATCTTTTCTGGAGGTCGGTTCCCGGTTCGATGCGGCGGCTGCGGTGAAAAAGGCCCTGCCGCTTCTTGAGGGCGGGAGAATAGGGGTGACAAGCATCACGCCCTACATACACCAGATGGAAAAATGCTTGACCGTTCTTGAGGGGGCGGGATTCACGCCGGTTGTAGGCAAAAAGAGCAGGCGCACGGCGTACGACGGTCAGATACTGGGGTGCGATTTGAGCGCCGCAACTTCCGTATCGGGCATCGTGGACTCTTTTCTCTACATAGGGGACGGTTATTTCCATCCCCTGGGGCTTTCAATGTCGACATCAAAACCGGTCGTGATAGCGGACCCTTCGCAGAACCGGGCAACGGACGATATTGAAAAGGCAAAGGAGAGGATGATGCGAAAAAGGTACGCACTCATATCAAATGCCATGGGCAAGAACAGGGTTGGCATACTGGTGGGGGAAAAACTCGGACAGAAGAGGATGGAGCTTGCACATGCGGTAAAGGTGATGGCGGAGAAAAGGGGCATGAAGGCATATCTCGTATCCTCCAACAATTTCTCCCCGGAGCGGCTTGACTACATGGACGTGGATTTTTACGTATCCACATCGTGCCCGAGAATAGCAATGGACGATTCGGACAGATACAGAAAGCCTTTGCTTACACCCATAGAATTCGAGATACTCGTGGAAGAAAGAAAGTGGGAGGATTACGAGTTCGACCAGATTCTCTGAGCCTACATATTTATGCAGAATATGTCGGTGAGTTCATCCTCGCCGGAATTTCCTGCCATGTCATATGCAACAACGCTGAGGTCGCATTTTCCCAGCGGCGTGTTCCACTCGAATTTATAGTTGCTGCCGCTGCCACCGTCAAGAGTTGTTTTTGCCCCGCCGGCGTCGATGTCTATGTGGTCTATGTCGGAGAATTCGTCGCTGGCAGATATCTCCACCGTTATCTTTCCTATGATTATGGTGTTGTACGGTAACGGAATCAGCGATATGGGTATCGGGGGTATTATCTCCCTTCCCGCTATGTTCATGTAGAGATATCCGCTCTCCGGTCTCTTTATCGTCACGGTGGGGGAAGTTTTGTCTATGGTGAAGTTTCCGGACACAGCCCATCCCGTATTTCCTGCGTCATCGGTTGCATTTATCCTGAGCATGTATTTGCCGTTCTCCCAGGTGTCTATGCCGTAAGTGTACTTTCCGCTGTTTGCCACGCCCTCGAGAATGTCCGTCCATGTGCTTCCGCCGTCATGGCTGTATGAAATCCATATCGTACCGTCAAGGTTGCTGTCCACGTCGTCGCTCGCGTTCCAGAATATGACGAGATTCTTGCCGCTTCCGAGAACCTCCCCTCCCCTCGGCTGGTCTATGTTTATTGTCGGGGGCGAGTTGTCGAGTATGAAGGGCTGTGACGAGTTGGTTCCATTGTTGCCCGCATCGTCTGTTGCAACCACCTCTATCGTGTAGGATGCATCATCCAGTGACATTGTGTTCCACTGGTACGTTCCGTCATTGTCAAGTCCCGTTGCGATTTCCGTCCTCTCGCCTCCGCTGACAGCATATATCGAGATGTCCCCGTCCATATCATCGTCGACGTTGTCAGAGGCGTTCCACTCTATGTCGACAATTCCCTTGACGTATCCTCCTGAAGGAGAAGAAACGGATACCTGCGGGGCTGTTTTGTCTATTTTTATGTCCCTGGAATCGGTTATCTCATATCCCGCGTAGTCGCTTGCATAGTACGTGAAGGTATGATTTCCCTCGACCGTCAGCAGGAAGTAGCCGGTGTAATCCCTCCATGTGTCCTGGTCTATGCGATACTTTATGCTTGCAACGCCTGATGCGCTGTCATCCGCCGAAAGAGTTACCTCCACGTTGCCGGTATACCAGCCGTCGTTGCCGTCCGGCGTTTCTGGCTGGAGGTAGCAATCTATTGACGGGAGCGACTTGTCGATTTTTATGACGGTTGATTTCATGCTTTCCGTATTTCCGACGGTATCCACGGAGTAGTATTCGAGTGTATGCGCTCCTTCGGATGGTATCACGAATGAACCGTTGTATGTAATCCACGAGCCGTTGTCTATACGGTAGAATGTGTGGTATATGGCAGAGTCATTGTCCGCGGACGAGAGGGTTACGGTTACGTTGTCCACGTACCAGCCGTTATCGCCGGCGGTGCCGTTCAAAGTGCATGTGGTGTACGGCGGAGATAAGTCGAATGGCTTTACTAGAGGGTGCATATCCAAGTTGTTCACTCCGGAGATATTATACGGCGAGTCAACTATTCCATCGCTGTCGTTGTCCTGTGCTCCCTCGCTTGGCTCATCAAAATCGCTCCAGTAATTTCCTCCGGACGGATAACCGTTGTCCCAAGTATTGGGAAGGATCGAGCCCGAGACGTAGGCTTGTATGTAGTTATCCATGAAATTGTTATGATAGATAATATTGCCCTCTGAGCTGTAAATATTTAAACCGCCCGTACCAACATTTGAATCTCCATTTTTGATAAAAACATTTTTAGATATGGTGTTGTTGTTAGAATGAAGAAGCCAGAGGCCGTCGTCACTGTTTCCGGAAATGTTGTTGCCGCATATATTGTTGTCAGAGGAAGAATTCAGTTCTACGCCCAGAATATTATTTGAAATGTTACAGTTGGAAATTGTTACATTGGTAGACCCCGATATCAGCATTCCGATACTTCCGTTTCTGATGGTTAACCACGAAACATTTACCTCCCCTGCCGTTATATTTATGACATCCCCGCTGCTGTCTATCACAGCATTCCTGCTCTCACCCACGATGCTGACGGATTTGTTGACAATCAGGTTCTCGTGGTATATCCCGTCCCCGACGATTATGGTGTCCCCGTCGCTTGCGTTCTCTATCGCCGATTGAATTGTCGGATAGTCTCCCGAACCGTCCGCGTAAACATGTATCGTCGACCCGGGTCCGTCGGCTGTTGCGAACGTTATGGATAATGCAGCCACTATCAGAACAGATGTGATGAAAAGCCCCTGCAATACTTTCTTATCATTCATTTTTCCACCGCTTATCTATTTTAGGTAAAACAAATAGTATTTTAAAATGTTTGCTGTCTCTTGCATCATCAAAAGCATTATATAGGTCCTTAATTTTGCTGAACGCATGAAGATACTTCTCATCTACCCCAAACTGGAGCACGGGGTCACTACCCAGAGGGACAGCAGAACACCGTTTTCAAAACTTTTCGGAAATCCCACGCTGACACTCCCGCAGCTGGCCGCCGTCACGCCGCCGGAGCACGAGGTGAAGATACTCGACGAGAACTTCGAGAAGGTTGACTATGACGGCGACTACGACCTTGTGGGAATAAGCGTGCTTACGATGACCGCTCCCTATTCATACGAGATGGCAGACCGGTTCAGGGAGAGGGGTGTGAAGGTGGTTCTGGGCGGGTATCATCCGACCGCTTTGCCCGAGGAGGCGAAGCAGCATGCCGACAGCGTCGTTCTGGGGGAGGGTGAGATAAGCTGGCCGCAGCTGCTGGAGGACGTCCAGAGGGGCAAGCTCAAGCCCTTCTACAACATGATGTGGCCTGACCCGGAGAAGATTCCGGAGCCACGAATGGACCTGGTCAAGCACCAGCCACTCACGGGATGCCTGCAGGCGTCCAGGGGATGTCCGAATGCATGCGAGTTCTGCTCCACGTCCGCATTTCTGGGAACGAAGGTGAGAAAGAGACCGCTCAAGGCGGTGATAGAGGAGATGAAGAAACTCCCGAACAAGCTCATAATATTCAGGGACGCATCCCTCACAACCATCCACTCGTACAGCAGGGAACTCTTCAAGGCGATGATAGAGGAGAAGGTCAACAAGAAGTGGATTGCCAACGGGAACATAAACCTGCTCGGCAGGGACGAGAAGTTTCTCGAACTGGCAAGGAAGGCGGGATGCATAGCATGGTTCGTGGGCATAGAGTCCATATCCCCTGCAAGTTTGAAGGAAGCGCACAAGATATCGAACAAGGTTAATGAATACGAGAAGGCAATAAAAACGATAAGGAAGCACGGAATGGCTGTTGTTTCGGGCATAATATTCGGGTTCGACGGTGATACCCCCGAAATATTCGATACAACGCTCGAATCCATGCTGGGGTGGGAGATAGATGCAGGCGAATTCAACGTTCTGACCCCGTATCCCGGTACGCCTCTCTATGACCGCCTTGACAAGGATGGAAGAATATTCTCCAAGGACTGGTCGAAATACACCCAGTCAAACGTCGTTTATTACCCGAAGAACATGACGCCCGAGGAGCTGATGGAGGGGACACGGCATGTCATAAAGGGTTACTACTCCACGCCCCAGATGATAAAACGTCTTTACGGAAACGTCAAACTCTCGAGATTCGCCCTCACATCGTTTGTCGTGCCCTCGATAAACTTTGCGATGAAGCGCTACTACCTGAGGGAGTTTTTCTGATGGCCAAGAAAATAAATAAACACCCTGGTCATTCCATCAACGTGAAGAAGGAGAGAACCCTGGTTGTTGATAGCTGCACCATATATATTATCGGCGTGATTCACGGTCTGGAGAGGGAGGGGGAGCGGGTCAGGGCTGCATTTCGGGATTTCAGACCAGACTGCATCGCCCTGGGCATACCTGCGGAGGATATCGACACGATAAAAAAGTTTGCGGACGAGGGCATGGAATTCGACATGCTGCCGGAGCAGGAGCGTTTCTTCGAGCATCTCTCCAGATACGGCAGGACATCCGTGCCGCCGCCCGACCTGCTTGCGTCTTACAATATCTCGGTGGAGGAGGGGATTCCCATCGAAACGCTCGACATGAATGACGAGGAGTACGCGGAGGTGTTCACCAAGAAGGTTTCCCTCATAAGCTTTATCAGGAATTCCAGAAGGAACAAGAAGCTGGTGAAGATGGAATTCGATGCGCCGACAGCCGAGGATTTCGTGGACGAGTGGGAGCGACGTTACAATTCGATGCGCCAGTTCAAGGCGATAGAGAGGGCAAGGGAGAAGAACATGGCATCGTCTCTTGTCTCGCTTGCCGGAAAATACGGGAGAGTTCTTGCCGTCATTCCCTACCAGCGCTTCGACGGCGTTGTGAATTCCATTGAAAAAGCATAAAAAGAGAGGTGGCATTACCACTTGGTGTTAAAATGGCAAAGCGCAAGGTAGTGATATTGGGTGCAGCAGGAAGGGACTTTCATAACTTCAACGTGTTCTACAGGGATAATGAGAACTACGAGGTTGTCGCGTTCACGGCAACCCAGATTCCCGACATAGCGGGGAGGAGATATCCCCCCGAACTCGCGGGGCGTCTTTACCCCGACGGGATTCCCATACTTCCCGAGGAGAATCTAACCGACATAATCAGGGAGAACGATGTGGACGAGGTTGTGTTTGCGTACAGCGATGTTCCGTATGCGTATGTCATGGAGCGCTCCGCAATAGCGAATGCCGCTGGTGCGGACTTCAAGCTCATAGGGCCAAAGCATTCCATGCTGAAATCGACCAAGCCGGTAATCGCGATATGCGCCTCACGGACGGGATGCGGCAAATCCCAGGTTTCGAGAAAGACATTCGAGATACTCAGCAGGAATCACAAGGTTGTTTCCATACGCCATCCCATGCCATACGGCGACCTGGCGAAACAGGAATGTCAGCGATTTGCATCGTACGAGGATCTTGACCGCCACGAGTGCACCATCGAGGAGAGGGAGGAATACGAGCCCTACATCGACATGGGCGGCGTTGTCTATGCAGGTGTCGACTACGAGAAGATACTCAGGGAGGCGGAGAAGGAGGCGGACGTCATAATATGGGACGGGGGAAACAATGACTTCTCTTTCTACAAGGCAGACCTCTATATAACGATAGTAGACCCGCACAGGGTGGGGAACGAGCTTTCTTACTATCCCGGGGAGGTGAACGTGCGCATGGCGGATATAATCATAATCAACAAGGTTGACACCGCGGACGAGAAGAGCATCAGGGAGGTGGAGGAGAACGTCAGAAAGGTGAACCCGAAAGCAAGTATTCTGAAGGCGGAATCGCCTGTCACGATAGAGCATGCGGACATTGCAGGGAAGAAGGCTCTCGTGATAGAGGACGGACCCACTCTCACGCATGGCGGGATGAAGTTCGGTGCCGGAATGGTGGCTGCCAGAAATGCGGGAGTCAGGATTATCGACCCGAGACCCTATGCAGAGGGCTCGATAAAGGCAGCATTCGAGAAATACTCGCATCTCACGGACATTCTGCCCGCGCTCGGATACGGCGAAAAGCAGGTAAAGGAACTGGAGCACACGATAAACAATGCGGACTGCGATGTTGTTATATCCGCAACTCCCATAGATATCAGAAGGGTCGTAAACGTGGACAAACCCATTGTCAGGGTCAGATACGGAATGGGCGAGGAGTCGGCAAAGAAACTCGAGGAAGTTCTGAAAGAATTCGTGCAGTAATCATGTGCAAATCGGGTAGCGCCGTCCGAAATCAGATGGCATAATAAAAAATCAAAAAAGGGAAGAGAATTTTATTGCTGTTCCATCAGTCCTTTCCTATGTCCCATATCGCCTTTATCGATATCAGACCTGCCAGCGGTGCAACGAATATTCCGAGTGCATACACTATGCCTGCCAGATAGGGGCCGAACCATCTCACACCCTGCAGGGTTGTTACGGCGCTCAGTGCTATTATCATGATGGTCGCCATCATGAACATCGGCATCTCCTTGTCCGTTATCGTTCCCTTGCCCATCAGTACCAGCACACCTGCTATGAGGCCCACCAGCCCCAGAATCACCTCGAGCCCTCCTTTCAGGTCTTTGTTCTGGTCTATCTTTCCAGCATTGGCGGCACCGAATATCAGTCCCGCAATTATCGCTACCACTATTCCTATCAGGAACAGCCAACTACATACTTTTTTCCAATCCATTTTACATCCCCTCGTTTTTTTATTTACCCCATCGGGTGTACACTAAATCCATATCGTATTATTTAACGATATCGAAATTTTTTAA
>CAZOAF010000048.1:0-7764 GCA_964577775.1 uncultured Thermoplasmatales archaeon
AAGCTATACTGCCATCGGCCTGCTCCTTCTGTCATCATTTTTCGGGAGTGGATGGCTGCTCATGGCCTTTTTCATAATCTTCTTCATAGGGGCGGGACATCCGCCTGCTTTGAACGAATTCGTGCCGCTTGACGCAAAAAGGAAGATACTCGTCCTGCTCTCTATTGTGATATTCGCACTGAGTTTCACGCCAATACCCGTATCGTGAAACCGGAATCTGGTGCAATTCATGTCCGAAAAACGAAAAGAATATATACCGGATGCATACAATAGTTAGGTACAATGAGCATAGTTACTTTGGAAGACCTGGCGGTTGCCATATCAAAACGTGTTAAAATCGACGTGGAATCCGCAATGGGTGATGCGAATTTTGTGATGGATTTGTTCGGATTCGAGGACAGGATAATAGACAACGTTCTCGAGCCGGAGGACAGGCAGCTTTTTTACATACTTGAAGAGGAAGGAATGCTCATCACCGAGAGGGAGGAAACGACGATATACGACGGCAGGACATGGAGAACGCACTACTGGTTCATAAACAAGGAAACGATTCTGAGTTACAAGGAAGGAAAGGAAAGAAAGAAAAGAAGCAAGGAGGACGAGGACATCACGGAGGTGTACGAGGAGATACCCGACGAGATGTGGTTCTCCCGATAATCTATATCTCTTCTCCGTTGAGTATTCTCTTGACAATATCCCTGAATCCCTCGAAACCCACGGGACGGGCGATAACTCCCTTTGCGCCTGCATCCTTGAGTTCCTTGGACCATTCGGTGCCGAAGTAAGCAGTGAATCCGTATATGTTCGCCTTCTTGTCCATGTCCATTATCCTTCTCGTTGTCTCCACACCGTCTATCCCCGGCAGTTTGAGGTCCATGACAACCACATCGGGCCTTCTTTTTTTGTCGAGCAGTTCCCTGTAAAGGGTCACGCCCTCCTCCCCGCTCAGAGCCTGGTAAATCTCAACATTGAGTGGAGAAAGATATTCCTTTATGAGTTCCTGTATTGGCTCCTCATCTTCGACAACAAGTATGACGCTCATATTATCACCATATAATCAAGCAGTGCCTGATACGTTTCTTTTAAATAACAACGAATATATAAATCTATTTATTCGCCCGATATTGCATCTCACGGTCATATCGCAGAAGTGATTTCATTCACTTTTGCCGTATGTGAAGTTTATCTCCCTCTCTATCGCCCTGTACAGTTTTGCCCCCTGCTCGAGTATCTTCCTCTCCATCAACACTGCCAGCGCTTCCTCACCCAGAATTTTCATGATTTCCCTTATCTCCCCGGGATGGGATTTCACATAATCCACCACATTCTTTATGGTTTCCTCATCAATTGTTATTTTCATTTCAATCCCCCATATAAAAACTGGAAATGGCTTATATCATTTTTGGGAATCCCGAAACGGCAGAAACAGAAATTTCAGCAATCCGGGATGTTTCTTCATCAACTTTCTGGCTGCCGCCGTCGGGTAGTCGATATCGCCGTATCTGTTTATTGTATCCACCACCCTGCCGTCAACATAATCGAAAACCGCATCTATCTTTCGGTCATCCGCTTTCAGGAACCATTTTCTCATCATCATGCTCCTCTTGAGTTCCCTCCCGAATTTCTTCATGTAATCCTTCCCGTACGTATCCTCGCCCCCGTCCATAACTCTGCACAGGGAATCTGCAAGAGAACCGGCCGCAACGAGCCCGGGATAGATGCCTCCGCCGGAGGTCGCCTTCACCTGTGCAGCCGCATCGCCCACCAGAAAAACCCTGCCGTTCGATAGGGAGTCCCTCATTCCGAGCGGTATGACACCTGCGGTTATTTTCCCAACCCCCGTTCCAACTCCAACCCCCGCCGCCTCCAGAAATTTATAACAATAACTTTTCAACCCGTATCCGCGGGCAACACCGAGTCCGATTCTCGCATTTTTATTTTTGCCTTCCGGGATTATCCACGCAAAAAACCCGGGGGCAGTACGGCTGCCGAAGAATACCTTCACGCTGTCATTCTCCATCTCGTACGGCACCACCGTCTGCATTGCACGGATGTACTCCACCGGCTCCGGAAAGTTGAACCGCCTTGCAACGGTGCTCATGGCACCGTCCGCCCCGACGAGATACCTGCACGATATCTCCTCCCTGCCCGATGCAACGTCCACGACAATCCCGCCATCCCTCTCGCGGGCACCGGAAAAGCGATGCCGGAACAGGTATTCGGCGCCCTCGGCTGCCGCCATGTCCGCCATCTCGCGGTCAAACATTTTCCTGTCGATTACCACCGCGTGCTTTCTGTCACCGCCTATTTTTATCTCCTTTCCCCCGGGCGAATAGACGTATGCCCCCTTTATCTCGTTCATGATTGTGCTGTCATCAACGCCCGCGAGTTTTACGACACGCCCGGTGACAAGACCCGCACAGCTGACGGGCACGCCCGCCTCCCCGTGCTCCTCGAGAACCGCAACTCTGAAACCCCTTCCCGCAAGGATTCTGGCTGTCATGCTCCCCGCCGGCCCCGCGCCCGCCACGACCACATCGTATCGCATCAAGTTTAAGTATCCGACTGCCATTTATATACTAAGTTGTGATGTCAGGTGTTGATATGATTGCAGGGCTCGCGATTCCGCTGGCAGTTGCTGCCGTGAAGAAGAAGGACGCACTTTCGCTGCTGTCCAGATTCGTGGCTGACAAGAACGGGAACCGCATAGGGGAGAGTATATCGGTACACAACGACCTGCTCATAATAAAGAAAGATGGCGATTATTACGCAGTCCCCCTGAAGCATGTCGAGATGAGGGACGGGGAAATTCACGTTAAGGGCATCGTGCAGTGGGAGATAGCGAGAAAGATGGCAGAGGAGTGGAAGAAGAATGTATAAGATGGCGATAATAACAAATGACATCCCCATGTCGCCGGGAAAGCTCGCGGCGCAGGTCGCCCACGCAGCGGTCGACTGCATTCTGAAACTCAGCCGGAAAAACCCCTCGCTCGTGAAAAAATGGATGGACGACGGGCAGAAGAAGGTTGTTCTGAAGGCAGGCATTGAGGAAATGGAATCCCTCAGAAAGAAGGCGGACTCTACCGGATTGTGCACCTCCCTCATACGTGATGCGGGTTTCACCGAACTCGAGCCCGGCACCGTGACAGCCCTTGCCGTTGGTCCCGCGGAGGATGGGAAGATAGACAAGGTTACGGGACAGCTTCCTTTGAGATGAAAAGAGAAATACATATTCTGGGAATAGACGATATGCCCTTCTCATTCGGGGACAGGGACACGGATATTGTGGGTGTGGTGATGAGGGGCAATTCCTATGTGGAAGGCATACTCAGGTCAACCGTAACGGTGGACGGCATGGATGCGACTCCCGTGCTGGTGAAGTTGATAAGAAACACGAAGCACAGGGAACAGTTGAAGGTTGCAATGGTTGACGGTGCATCCCTCGGAGGTTTCAACGTCGTGGACGGCGAGAAAATTTACGAAGAGACGGGACTGCCGACCATAACCGTGACGAAAAGCAAGCCGGACGGGAGAAAGATGTTGGAGGCGCTGCGCAACCATTTCGAGAACTGGGAGGAACGGTGGGAGGTGATAAGCAGGGGGGAGATGAGAAAAATCGATTTGAAATACCCGCTGTACGTGAAGTGCTGGGGCATATCATTCGAAGATGCGGAGGATGCCATAAAATACAGCATCGTCAGGGGTGCGGTGCCGGAACCGCTGAGGGTTGCCCACCTCATAGCATCGGGAATGAAAACAGGCGAGTCGTGATTCCATCTCATCGAATGAGGTGAAAACGAAAACACGCCGTGCGCTCATGCTTTCTTTATTTCCCGTATTATTTCCCCGACGACTTCTATGTTCTCCTCAACAGCCGTTCCCGTAACAATGATATCCGCCCCCGCCTCCACCTTCCTTCTTGCCGTCTCACCGTCCCGTATGCCGCCGCCGATTATCAGCGGAATTGATATGCTGTCCCGTACCTCCTTCACCATGCCGTCGCTTATGGGCTTCATGGGATTCGAGCCGGCATCCATGTAAAGGCAATGCATTCCCGTGTATTCCGTGTAGAGCGCGTATTTCACGGCCTTCCCGGCGTCACCCTCGCCCACACGGTCCAGATTCGTCTTTCTCTCTACGGTTGTCGGGGTTGATGATGTGCTGACCACAAGATAACCCGTCGGAATGGGCTTTATTCCGAGTTTTTTAACCACGGAAGCGCCCTCGAGCTGCTCCCCGAATCTATGCTGGTAATCCCTTGAATTCAGCAAACTCATGAAAAAGATATAATCCGCATTTTCCACGAGGAATTCCTTTGAATTCGGAAACAGTATGACGGGCAAATCGACCCTCTTCTTTATCTCGGCAACCGTTTCGTGAACCATTTCCCTTGATGAGACGGTTGTGCCCCCGACCATTATCGCATTTGTGCCGAATTCCCCGCACCTCTCAGCCTTCCCGCCCGCCTCCGCCGGCGGCTGCTTGTCCGGGTCTATGAGCGAAAAATGCAACTTTCCGTATCTACCCAACCATTCCTCTATAACGTTCATTTTCCCTCTCTGGAAATGCAAATGAACCCCGTTTTTAAAAGTTACGGAAAATACCGGAGCGAAACTTCCGACTTGGCTTCCGGATGATGAAGCGGGCCGCGTAAATTTTTATATCTGGAGGATTCTGTCTGATTTTCTCGTATCGCGGTTGCACATCCCGATTCGGGCCGAAATGTTTTTTGAAATTCTTCACCCCGACCGCCTTCTCCCCTTCCCTACATCCACCTGTCAAGCCCGTACTGCTCCTTCGTGTCCAGATCCGGCAGACCGAAAGCGCCCTGGATGAAATTCTTTATCAGATCGGTGTACCATTCCATGTCGAGCTCGTTTCTGTCCTTCAGCAGTTCTATGGGATACATGAAATGAATGGGCTTGACGCCGCTCTTGGTCGGGTTTTTTATGCCCGGCAGGGGCTTTTTCGTTACGACAAACTTGAATTTTCGCCTCACGTTTATCTTTCCCAGCAAACTTTCGATGGCTTCCGCCCTTTTGCCGTAAACGGACTGCGAGCCGTTGGGATTGCTCTTGTATCTGGAGGGCGGCTGGATGGACTGGACAAGTGTAAACGCATCCATCCCGAATTTTTCTATGTCAAGCGATGCAACCTTCTCCATCGTGATTCTCTTTATCGACTTCTTCACGCTTTCCCTCGCCTCCTCCTCGCCGTCCCAGCTGGCATTCTCCTTCAGAACATCCAGCATTATGTCCTTCAGAACTATTCTCGCAATGTCCGGCTTGTCACTGCCCTTGAAGTTGTTGCCCTTGGTAACCATGTTCACCTTCCCGTCCTTCACATCGAATATGAGATAGTTCTTGTGCTTCACGAAAATCATGGCATCGTGCTCCTCGGGCTCGAGTTCGAATTCCCGATAATCGAGTTCCTCCCTCCACTTCTCGTTGCAGAATTCTATCGCCTCCAGCGCCTTGTCGGGCTTTATTATCCATTTTTCCTCCCCGGCGTCGACACCGAGCGCATCGGCAAGCTTCCGGGAGGCGGAGCGGGAGCATGCGATGTATATTCCGTCCGTATCGCCGTACACGACCCTTGCCCCTCTGCCGTTCAGTATCTGCAGCGTGTCGCTAAGTATGTGCTGTCCCTTCGTTGTTATCAGGGCCGCACCCCACAGATTGAACTGCCGGCATGAGACGCGTGGAGCGGAAAGAATGCCATGAGTGCCCGCATTTCTCGCGCCCTTCAGCGACTGGTATATCATTGCAAGCCTCCTCTTCTCCTCGCCCTCCGCCTTTTTCATCTCCGCCTTGATTTTTCCTATGAAGTTCATTATGCCCTTCATTGCCAGATTCACGAGGCCTGACTCGTCCGATATCTTGACGCCGATCATTATGCCCTTGTCAACGAAATCCTCCGTCGCCTCCCGCATCTTGAATCCTGCCTGCATGAATTTTTCGGGCACCTTCTTGAGCCATATCCAGTCATCGGCCTCCTCGCCCTCGCGTGCTATTCTCACGGTGTCCGCACCTGCATTCACCGCCCTGAGTATCGTCGGATACATGGCGCCCACGTCGGCAACAATGACCTCGTACCACGGAACGAAGTGCGAGTTGGCATCCCTGTCCGGCTTTATCGTCATGCCCCCGGGGAAATGGTATGCTATACCCTTCGTCTGCTGGTCGAAAATGAGATAGGGATACTCGACCCAGTCGGGCATCTCGTCCCCGTATTTCGCAACCCTCATCATGTCCTTGCTTCCCTCTTTCCTCGCCGCCTCCGCTATCTCCGCCTTCGTGCTTCCCATGCTGCCGATTCTGGATGCTATGCCGAAAGCCCTGCATGTCGCGGGCATTATCTTTTTCTGCCGCGCCGCCCTCACCATCGCCATGTAATCCCACATGCGGGTGGCTCCCGACGGAAGCAAAATCTCGAATGGCAGACCCGTCGTGAAAGCCAGCGGCATCGCCTGCTGGAGAAGATACATTGCTATCGCCTCCTGTTCGAGCACGTCCTGGCGGTTGTAGAGCATGGTTCTGTCATCTACATCCATCTCCTGCGGCGTGAGGTTCAGCCTCCCCTCTATGTTAACCCCCAGGAAGGCGGCCGTCCCGCCAAGGGTGTACTCGTCCAGCGTGTAGAATTTCCTTGCCGCCTGGTACGTATCGAAACTCGAGGGGTAGAAAATCGCCACATCGGTCGGGGTGCCGAAATGGAACGACTGGTCGCGGCGGACGTATTTTTCGAGGAAGTTCTTCAATCTCTTCGCCTCGTCATCCGAGAGCACCGAGGAATCCCTGAGTATGTGCCTTACCCGCTCGTATATCTGAAGGTTATCGAACCCTATTATGTTGTGACCCGTCACGATATCGGATTTTGCAAAAATATCGCACATATCAACGAGGCATGATATCTCCTCTTCCTCGTTCCGTGCAATCATCTGGATGATTTCATCGTCCCCCCCGCCACCCCTTATGCCATCCACCACCCCCGCCGGTTCCGGAAAGTCTGTGAACTGGAAGAAGAAATCCTCGCTGTCCAGGTCTTTCTCGGAGACGAATGAAAATTCGAACTGGTGATAACCTATGATGTCTATGGGGACGTGCTGGACCTCCCCGTACTTCGTCATCTCTATATCATAGGCAGTTACCTTCACCTTTTTTTCCTTTCCGCCGGTATCGAATATCCATTTTCCGTCCGCAGCAAGGTCTGCAAGTGCCCTCTCGGTGTATGGAATATCGTGCTCCGCCGTGTACAACCCCATGCGGAATACCTCGTCGCTCACCTCGGGCACCATATAGGAACGGGCAGTATACACCCTGAAAACGTCCCTTTTCACCGACGGGTTCCAGAATGACCTGTACGCTTCCACCCCGCCCACCTTTCTCACGCGCTCGTCCCCCTCAAAACTTTTCATGACCCTCTCCCTCGCCGTGCCGACATCGACTCCGCCGGGCGGAAAGGCAAGAAAATAAGGTGCATGAACCTCTTCTATTTTCTGCAATTTTCCCTGCCAGTAGAGATAATGGGGGGAAACGTTGATAAGCATGAGAAATGAATGAAACATGACTTATAGGTGTTTTCCCTAGAACCCCTTTCTTTAGAAAAGAAAGCGTTTCGTCGGAAAGAAACTTTTAAAATATTGGGTTCTTCCGTCAACGATTTAATTTTTGAGGGCTGTCAAGTTTTCTTTTTGGGATGAAGCACTTGAACCCCTTTCTTTAGAAGAAAGGTGTTTCATCCCCAAAGAACCAGAGCCCTTTC
>CAZOAF010000049.1:0-7757 GCA_964577775.1 uncultured Thermoplasmatales archaeon
TGTTTGCTTGATGAACTGTTTCCGTCGCCAAAATTCCACGAATACAAAGCGTTTGCTGCATTTCCGTCCGGGTCGGTGACGTCAGCCGTGAAACTTATCGTACCATCAACATCCGGATCCACCGACCAGCTGAAGTTTACTACAGGTGGTTGATTATCCGTCACATTCACGGGCGGCGGGATGTTCACTCCGCCAGAAGATGTCGATGCCGTTCCTACCTGCCCCTCATCATCTATTATGGTCAGCGTCACATTGTATGTACCGTTGCTTGTGTATTTATGAACAACAACCATGCCGTATGCATCTGTTGTTCCATCGCTGTTGAAATCCCATTTGTATGTGACTATCGAGCCTCCATCTGGGTCATAGCTCTGGCTTGCATTGAAAACCATGATTTCCTGCGTCTTCGGGCTCCAGGGATTGTAGGTAAATATTGCTATCGGAGGACTGGTATGGAGTATGCCCTGCTGCAGAATACCGCTCATTATTATTGAATTGCTCGGTTTGTCCATTACCGCTATGGATATCTGCCAGTGGGTAACATTGCCGAAGATGCTTGTGCAGTCGACATCAATATAGTCTCCCACATCCCATCTGGAATTGTCGTTGACATCGTGAAAGATGGCTTCCAGAGATTGACCCTCGAAAGTCTCGCTATCTTCTTCCCCCTTCCACACAACAACTTTCAGATTCTCTATCGGTATGGAATCCCCGCCCCTGTTTTCGACCATCGCACTGTGGGTTTCGTCCATGTAGCCCACCATATGAACGTCAGGCGGGGATGCGGAGGGATTTGCAGACGAAAGCACGTAGATAATCAGCGAGGAGAATATGATTACTGCTATGGCAAGAAGGAGGACGGTGCCGATAACTTCCGACACACCATCCCTTCCCTTCAATTTTTTCACTATCATTTTCATCATTTTACCTCCATTGTTTACATGATTTATATATTTTCTTATTTATTATTTTCTCCATTTTGTTTCTCCCAGTATGCTATCTTTTTGCTATCAATTGATATAACATGCTTTTTTATATAAATCTTTCGCAAGATTTCACCACAGAAAATATCATATACAGAAAGGGATTATCCACTCGATGATAGAAGAAGGAAGTCTGGTGTTACCCGGCGATGTGCTTGCCACATCCGAAGAGCTGTTCCCTGGATACGGCACAAAGGATGTCGGGGGGGATATAATAGGCACTATGATAGGGAAGTTTTTTATCAACAAAAGACGGACAGCTGCGGAGATAAAGCCCCTTACAAGTGTTCCCGCGGTTCTGAAAGACGGTGACACGGTCATATGCGAGGTGAGGCGCGTCACGGACAAGATGGTGCTCATGGATGTACTCCACATAGCGGGAACGAACAGGGAGGCAGTGGGTGACAAGGATGCAGCAATACGTGTTTCGGACATTGCAAATGAATATGTGGTAAGCGCAAGGGACAAGTACAGAATAGGAGACATCGTGAGGGCGAAGGTCACCCAGGCAAAACCGGCATTGAGGGTCAGTACGGCGGGCGACAATCTGGGTACAATAAAATCATTCTGCAGCGAATGCAGGGTGCCGCTGGTCAGAAAGGGGTCTGTGCTGGAGTGCCCCAGATGCGGAAGAACGGAGAAGCGAAAGACGGCATCTGATTACGGCAAGGGAAACATAGACAAGAAGGGAGACACTGACAGGAGGTAATATCATGGAAGTTATGATAATAAAGAACACGAAAAAGGAATTCGAATTCGAGATAATAGGAGATAAAACAATATTTAATCCCCTCAAACAGAAACTGCTTGAAAACAAGGATGTCGAGTATGCAGGATGGAACGTGGAACATCCGCTGCTGTCGAATCCCAGATTTTCCGTGAGGACAAAGAACGGCGAGGCAAGAGAAATACTAAAGAATGCCATAGCAGAACTAAAAAAGGACATAGAGGACGTCAGAGGACAACTAGAGGAATAGATATATGGATATGACGCCACCCGCCTCGGAGAAGGAGGTCGGCATGGATGTTTTTTTCACAAAGATGCCGGGAGTGGGCGGGCGCATAAAGGCAGAACCAGAGGACTTTGTCGTGGAGGAGATATCCACCCCCCCGCCCCCCGGCGACGGGAAATATACAATCGCGAGAGTGAAAACAAGGGGATGGGAAACAAATGCACTCATAAAGAAGATATCATCGAAACTCAGAATACCGGAACGCTCCATAGGTTTCGCAGGCATGAAGGACAAACGAGCGGTAACGACACAGATAATGTCTTTTCCGTGCCCCGTGGATGATGAGGTATCCGGGATTAAACTGCCGGACGTCAGTATAGAAGTGATGTATAAATCACGGCATAAAATATACAGGGGAAATCTGGCGGGAAACAGGTTCGATGTGCTCATCAGGGAGGTGAGGACGAGTGAAGATGTCGTGAGGGATATATGCAGGGAGATAGAACGGACAGGAGGATTTCCGAACTTCTTCGGCATTCAGAGATTCGGAGTTGTCAGGCCCATAACCCATCTGGTCGGGAAATATATTATCAAAGGGGATATGGAAAAAGCAGTCATGACATACATTGCAAATCCCGCGAAAGGCGAGAACGAGGATTCATACCATGCAAGAAAATTTGTCGAAGATACACGCGATTTCCCGGCTGCACTGGATATATATCCCGAAAAACTTGCATTCGAAAGAATGATGATATCTCATCTGTCAAGAAATGAAGAGGACTGGAAGGGCGCTATTGAAAAACTCCCGCAGAACCTCTCCATCATGTTCGTTCATGCCTATCAGTCCTATCTGTTCAACAAAATGCTATCCATGAGGCTGAAAACGGGCATGCCCATAAACAGAGTCGTGGAAGGCGACATCATAATAGATTTCAAAAAAGGAGATGTTCAGAGCAGGGATGGCATGATGGTGAGAAAAAGCAATATAGATAAGGTTAACAGGCAGATCGAAAAGGGAAACTGCTTTCCTTCGGGTGCCATAATAGGATATGATTCGGAAATTGCAGGCGGGGAAATGGGCGAGATAGAGAGAAAAATAATGGAGGAGGAGGGTGTGGAACCGGAAGATTTTATGGTTCATGAAATTCCGTTTCTTTCATCACGCGGGATGAGAAGGATATTGATATCCCCTGTAAGAAATATAAGATGGAAGATGGACGAAAACGCACTTCTCCTATCATTTTCCCTGCCCAAGGGATGTTATGCCACCTCCCTGCTGAGGGAATTCATGAAGACAGATATACAAAATTATTAATGGCATACGCTTATTACATGCAGTGATTCTTATGGGAGAAATGGAAGATAGTATAGGAGAATTTCAGGATGCCATGAAGGCACTGATGAAAAACAACAGGGATAGCATGAGGGATTTCCAGGAATTCATGAACCATGTGCTGGAACCCGGCGTTCTGGATACCAAAACAAAGGAATTGATTGCACTGGGGACCGCCATCACTGCACGATGCAAGTACTGCATTGCTCTCCATGTAAAGAAATCGCTGGCGGCGGGCGCCACCCGAAGTGAAATACTGGAGGCTGCCACAGTATCAATACTCATGGGCGGAGGGCCGGCGCTTACATATGTTGCAGAGGTGAAAAAAGCCCTGGATGAATTCGAACAGGATTGATTCGTAAAGATTTAAAAACAAACAGCCCTTTTTATCAAATATGGAAAGGGTACAGATAGCAATGCTGCTCCTCAATTCAGTGGTAATTGTTCTGGCAGTGGCATCCTTTCATTACTTCACGCGACTCATGAAACTCGTGAAGGTGAGGAGGGGAATCATACTTGCGACCAGCGGCGTATTTCTGACGATAGGATATGCTTTCTTCATAATGCCCTGGATGGCAATCGGTGAGAACGTGGACGTGATAGAACTTTTCTCATACATCCTCATATCAATAGCACTTGCCATACTTCTGTACGGGGTCAGCAGGATATATGTGGACTGGAGGGAAGCAGTAAGATGATGGCTGCCGACGCACTTTCACTGATAAATTTCTTCCTTTCCATACTTATACTGGCATTCATACTGGGGGTTTATTCGGCATATCGTAGAACATATCTTCTCTGGTTCGCAATGTCATTCTCCATCGTTCCATTTCTATTTCTTTACAGTTTGCTATGGAATCCGGCCGGGCAATCCAAGATGGGGATTGTAGTGTATCCGATTGCCGTCATTGTCATAGAGATAGGCATGATGGTTGCACAGAAAAACCTCATATCATCCGTAAAATCCGGTGTGGGAGAGGAATACAAGATGCTGCTCAGGGATGATGTTGCAATCCTCAGGTCATACGAGCAACTTGCAAACTTCTTTGTAAGAAAAATCGCACCCCTCATAGGAACGGGCAGCATAACGGAGGTTCTCGACAGCTGTATCGACAAATACCCGATACTGGCAGGGAGTTATATAGGCATAGACGAGCGTTTGAATGCAAAGGCAATAGCGGAAATTCTCGGCAAAACAAGGGTTGAAGAGCTGTCCCTTGCATTTTACAACCTCGTATCCGGACTGGTGGAACTTTATTCTGCTTTCGTTCCGTGGGAAAAGGCAATCAACGAGTTGAGGGACGGTATCGGAAAGGCAATGGAAAAAAATGCCCTCATTTTTGAATGGATTGCACCGATAGTGCTGTTCAGGACGGTTCTGGAACCCGTATTGAGAAAATGCAGGTCAGATGACATAAAGGAGATTGCCATACTTGCGAACCGCAGCAACAGCGGCGTTAAAATAAACAGGGGAGGAAAAATAGACATATCGGAACTGTACCGGCAGTACCCTGAAAGAGGGCACGTGGATTTTATCATACAAAAATTCGTGGACATGCTCAAAAAGATGCACCCCATAATCCAGCAGAGTATGGGAGAAGAAGCGGCAAATTCTATGATAACCTCAAATTTCAGAAAAATGCCCACCGAGATAAAGGAACGATTGTACGGCGAGGGGCTTGTGGAAAAATTACCAAGAGGGATACTGGAGGAAGAGAAGGTTACTCTTATGGGCAGGGAGATGCTCATCGAGGAACTGGTGGAGCGAAGAAAGAAACTTGAGAAAGCGTACCGTGAACTTGCAGAGGCGGAACTCGGAAAAATGAAAGCAACTTTCCTGGATGTTGTTGCCCATGAATTGAGAACCCCCCTGACATCAATAAAGACATATGTCGAGTTACTCAAAAAGGAGAGACTGGGAAAACTGACAGATTTGCAGAAGGAAAAACTTGACATAATGTCAAAAAATGTTGACAAACTCACCAATTTAATAAATGACATGCTCCAGATACCTTCCATAGATGCAAAGGAACTGGAATTGAGAAAGGAAAAGTTTCCTGCAAGGGAGATGATTGACGAGGTTGTGAATGATTGCAGGGAACTGTCCGACGATAAGAACCAGTCTGTGAGTATCAGGGTGTCCAAAACACTTACAGTACAGGGGGATAAGAATTTATTGGAGAAGGCTATTAAGAATGTCATTGTAAATGCAATAAGATACACCCCGAACAGAGGAGAGATAAAAATATCGGCAAGGGCAGATGGTGAAAAGGTGCATATGAAAATATCGGATACCGGACCCGGGATACCGGAGGATGAGATCGAAAGGATATTCGACCCGTTCTACACGGGGGACAACAAAAACGGCGGGATGGGACTGGGACTGTCGATAGTGAAAAACATAGTAGAGAGTCACGGCGGGAGGGTGTGGGCAGAAAGCAAAGCAGGAAATGGTTCCACGTTCCATATTTTGCTTCCCGGAGGAAAAACATGACGGAAAAGATAATGTTTGTGGATGATGACCCATCAATACTTGATGCTGCCAAAACCGCCATTGAATCTTACGGATATGATGTTATAACCGCAAAATCCGGAATGGAATGCCTTGCGAAACTGGAGGAGGCTGATTTGGTGTTTCTTGACATAAAGATGCCCGGCATGAACGGGATAGACGTGCTGAAAAAGATAAAGAAACGTAACTCTTCATTGCCCGTGATAATGATAACAGCCTATGCCACCGTGGATACGGCAATAGAGGCAATGAAACACGGGGCGTTCGATTACATAAGAAAACCGTTTGATGTCGAGGAACTGGAGGGAAGCATACTTGCCGCCCTCGAGGAGATAAAATTTGACAGATTGAAAAAAATGAACATCGGAAAAGGCAACACATTCGAGAAGTTCGTTGAGATGGTGAAAGACCATGAAGGGATATGCATAACAAAGGATACTGATAGAATCGGAGAAATCGAGAATGTGCACAGTGTAAGCCTCTCCGAAGAATGGAATCCCCGAAGCATAGAGGATGTAAAGAAGGACATCTCCTCACTACCCGGAAACAACAGGGTAATCCTGCTGACAGATATAGATTACCTGCTGGAATCCAATTCCATCCGAAAGGTGAGAAACTTCCTGAAATGGCTGTACAAATTATCCTCTGCAAACAGGGATACGCTTATATTCTCCACCGATTTTGAAGATATCGACGAACAAACCGAGAACGAGATAGCGGAGATGATTGCAGATATACGTCTCGGACTTTTTTCCGAATCGATATCCAACTATTTAAGAAGGAAAGTCATACAGATTCTGGCCGACGGGGAGAAATACAGCTTCACCCGGATAGCCCAGATGCTAAACATAAAAGACAACCCCAAGCTGAGTTTTCATCTCAAGAAATTGAAGGACGACGGGGTCATAGCGCAGGATGAAGACAAACGGTATTTCCTATCAGATGTGGGAAAAGAAATTGCAGGAGTTCTGGAAAGTATAAAAGAGTACAGAACCGAGAGGTAACCCGCTTATAAAAATCCCCTTTTTCCGAGTTCTTCGGTTATGACATCGACCGCCCTCTCAACATCCTCTTTTCTCTTGGCTCCCGTACACACAATCTTACCAGAGCCGAAGAAGAGGAATACCACGTTCGGTTCATTGAGCCGGTAGACCATACCCGGAAATATCTCCGGTTCATATTCTATGTTCTCCAGACCAAGAGCAAGAGATAACTCGAGCAGGTTGAGTTTCACATGCAAATCGATGGAGGCAACGATGTTCTGGATATTGACCTCCGGCTTTATCACATCGAACCCGAGTTTTTTCATCTCCGGATACAGTTTACCCACGGCGGTTTCTATATCCTCTATGTCCTTTGCTCCCGTGCAGATAACCCTTCCGCTCTTGAATAGGAGGAACGCAACCTTGGGTTTGCTTATATGGTACACAAGCCCGGGGAACTGGTCAGGATTGTACTTCGTATCGTCCAGCGACTTCATTATCTTATCCAAATCCAGTTCCTTTGCTATCACGGTCGATGCGACCATGTTCTGTATCTTTATATCTGCCATTTTCTCACTTTACCAATATAGTATACATGAACGCACAATAAACTTTTTGTTCATTCCGCCTTCCTGAACTTGTACCCGTACTGGATGGCGCCGCTTGTGCCGTCCTCCTCTATCCGCCTCAGACATGCCTCGACCTTCATTCCTATATGTATCTCATCCAGCTCGCAGTCAACTATCTGGCCCAGAAGGTGGCATCCCTCGTCCATCTTTATCAGGGCAACCGCATAGGGCTCCTCGCCCTCGAAGGAAGGCGGGGGCGTGTAAATGACGGTGTATGTCTCCACAACACCGGTGCCCTTGAGTTTGTACCCCTCCATCTTGCCCACGGATTTCCTTCTGCATACCGGGCAAATTGCCTTGGGCGGGAAATACACCTTTCCGCACGAGCCGCATTTCGTACCGACCAGATTGTACCTCTGAGGTA
>CAZOAF010000050.1:0-7746 GCA_964577775.1 uncultured Thermoplasmatales archaeon
ATGGACAGCCAGCACCACGGCAAAGACATCGTACATGGGTGCAGAGCCAACCAGTACCCCTCTTTCATTTTCCTTCGAGTGCACGGGCACGGCAGGGGACAAATACATCATAAGAACGGATTACATACCTTTCATAGGGGATTTGATACCCATAAACAACACGCTCATTCTCTGGTCGGACAGCAAGGGGATGATAGATTCCGTACGCGGCAATTCCCCCGACCAGAATCTCCAGATATCCCTCACGGACTACAGATACGAGGGGCAGGAGGATGTACCGCCGGATGCCAAATTCTCGTATGACCGCTCCAGCCCGTCGGTGGGCGACATAATCACGTTCGACGGAAGTGCCTCGACAGACACGGACGGAAGCATATCCTTTTACCAGTGGGATTTCGGCGACGGGTATGATGCAACGGGAAGCGTTGTCACACACCAGTACGGAGCGAAGGGAAACTACACGGTGACGCTTACGGTGATAGACAACTACGGTCAGAGCGACACATACACCAAAACCATCACGGTATCGGGTGCCAGCGTCGGCGGCGGAGGCGGGGGCTCCACGCCCGGATTCGGAATGATGTCCCTGCTGGTAGCAATGTTTGCCGTTGCGCTGCTGGTCATGAAAAGGAAGTAGAGACGGCGGTCTGTTTGAAATTCAGGTAATTTTAAATAGACTGCCATAATTAAATATAAAAGTTATACAGGGGTGTTCATGCAGTACGATATATTACTAAAAAAACCAAAGTTAACAATCCTTATTTTCTCCATTATCACACTGCTGATATCAACCCAGGCGCTCAACGTGGTCATTTCGTCCGATATAGAGCTGTATATGCCCTCGAATGAACCCACGGTCGAGACGCTTAACAGCATAAGGGCGGAATGGCCTGTTGATTCCATTTTGATATATGTAAGTGCCGACAATATAACAAGCGTGGCGGCATTAAAGGAGATAGATGCCGTGGAGAGTGCGTTGAACCCGGATGAAGGTACGGGGGACGACGTGGTGTACACGGCGAGCATAGCATCCTTTTTGAGAGATACCAACAAAATTTTTCCCGTAATAGGGGAGGACAAGATACCAGATACCCAGTGCAGCGTCGATTTGCTTCTGAAACTCATTCCGGATGAGATGAAATACAAATTCATAACACCAGACAACAAGAATGCAGTGGTTATAGTTACCACAAAGAAGAACGTTGATGCCAACGACCTCCTCGAGAACAGGGTGTATCCTATACTGGAAACCACCACCGTAACGAACATGACCGCCACGGGCACGATAACGATGTACAAGGAAACGGTGGACTGGATAATGGGCAGAATTTACAGCGTGCTCCTGGTATCTGCCCTCCTTCTCGTTCTCACGATACTTGCGTTTCACAAGAGGATGAAGGCGGTCATCATAGCCATAGCCCCCATCGTATATGCAATCGGCCTGACTTTTGGCACTATAGGGATGATGCCCGTGGAATTTGCACCCACGGTGATATCCGTGATTCCCCTCATGGCTGCGCTCGGCATAGCATACTCGCTCCACATGATAAACCACTTCGCAGAGGAGGTGGAAAGCAATTCGCCGGAGAAGGCTATAAGGAGGATAATACCGACAACAGGCAAGGCAGTCCTTCTCTCAGCCATAACCACAATAGTGGGGTTCGCATCCCTTCTCTCGTCCACGATGCCTCCCATCGAGAACATGGGGCTGGCATTTCTGATAGGTGTTCTTTATTCGTTCATCGCCACGATGGTGATGGTTCCCCCGCTTCTCCTTGTTTTCAAGTACAAGGGAAAGGGCTCGAAGGGCAGGAGGGTGGGGGGATGGCGCTCTTTCTCCAAGTTGACAAGATACCGCAAGCACATATTCCTGCTTTTCATAACACTGACGATGCTTTCCGCCGCTGCCCTCCCGAGTGTTTCCATGAGGACTTCCATATGGGAAATGATGCCCTCGAAGATGGACAGCAGCGTTGCAATGGCCGGGTATTCGGAAAAATTCAACGGCGGACAGGAGGGGGTATTCGAGATAAGTACCGTGCCGGAGGGAATTCTCGAACCTTCGTTACTCAAACAGCTGGAAGCACTTGAGGAGAGCATAAACGTCGGGGTGACGAATGCGTCCGCATATTCAATAGTCGATGCGATAAAAAGGCTTAATTTCGGCGTCATCCCGCCCACCAAAGAGGATGTCAAAATTCTGGTAGAGAAAAAACTGCCGGATAAATACAAGACGATGATGCTAAACGATGATTACAGCAGAACCCTTGTTTACGTTGATATGCCGGTCATGTCAACCGGAGACACGAGGAGGGCAATAGATGGCGTAGACCAGATTCTTGACCAGTACCGGAGCAAAACCGGTTCGGGCACCAGCATCACGGAGCTGGTGGGGCTGGGTTCAATAACCGTATCGGTGAACAGCATGCTCATGGAGCAGCAGTTCAGATTCACATTCCTCTCCCTTCTTCTTGTTTTCATGTGTCTGGTTCTCGTATTCCGTTCCTTCAAGTATGCCTCGGTAACATTCCTTCCCATACTTTTGATGCTTATCTGGGAGCCGGGCGCGCTCGTTCTGACCGGCATACCACTGAATGTCTCAACCGTAATGGTATCCTCGGTTGCCATAGGTGCGGGAATAGATTTCTCAGTTCACATAACCGAAAGGGTCAGGGACGAGTTGAAGGACCAGAGGACGACTGCCCTTGAAGCGGTGAAGACCGCCATAGCAGCAAAAAGCCCCTCCCTTGTCGAGGCAACCATCGCTCTCATGGCAGGTGGCATACCAATAATTCTCATGGAATACGAGATGATAACGCAGTTCATAGTGCTCGTTCTTCTGATGCTCGTATTTGCATGCATTTCGGCATTGCTCGGGCTTGCTGCCATCTATTCCTATAAAAACGGGGAATGGCTCGAGAAATGGGGAAGATAAATACAGGATATGAAAATATCAGATTCACCGGCTAGATTTCCCTTTTCCGTCAGTATAAATATTATTTCACTCCCACTTTTCCAGCATCTTCTGGAAGCGCTGCTTCTCCCCGTTCACGGCTATGGGGTACTCTCCAGTAACGCATCCCAGACACAAATCATCGTGCTCAATGCCGATTGATTCTATCATCCCGCCTATTGATATGTACCCCAGGCTGTCCGCATGGATTTTCTCCCTTATCTCCTCGACACTTCTCCCTGGTGCTATGAGCTGCTCCCTTGTTGTCATGTCTATTCCGAAGTAGCAGGGCGCTGTTATGGGCGGCGAGCCTATGCGCACATGAACCTCCTCCGCCCCGCGCGAGCGTAGCAAGTCGACCATCTGCTTCATTGTGGTTCCCCGGACAATCGAATCGTCAACAAGGACTATGCGTTTGCCGTTAACAATGCTCTTGATTGGATTTGTCTTCAGAAGTATGTATTTCTGTCGTATGTCCTGGCTCGGCATTATGAATGTCCTTCCTATGTAACGGTTCTTCATCAGCCCTTCCGCCATGGGTATGCCCGACTCGCCGGAATATCCGTATGCATGTGCCCTTCCCGAGTCCGGAACCGGAACAACGAGGTCTGCATCTGCCGGATGTTCCCTTGCAAGCTGTTCCCCTATTCTTTTTCTAGTGAGATAGACATCCTTCCCGTCTATTACCGAATCCGCCCTTGAAAAATAAACATACTCGAAGAAGCAGTGTGCCTTGTGCCTTTCCTCCATGAGCTGGTAGGAATTGTAGCCTTCGTCAGTAAGTTCTATCAACTCGCCCGGTTTCACATCCCTGACGACCTCCGCCCCGAGCACGTCGAGGGCAACGCTCTCTGATGCTATCACATAACCGTTATCCGCCTTTCCAAGGCAGAGTGGTTTTATGCCCATCGGGTCCCTCAACCCGAAGACACGGTTGTTGAACATTATGGTAAGTGCATACGAGCCTTCCAGATCCCTCATCAGCCCCTTGACTGCTTTCTCGAAGTTTTTGCTGTTCTTCAGGTGGTCTGACAGAAGGAATGCCATGGACTCTTCCTCGCTTCCCGCGTAGTAGTTGTGCCCCTCCTTCAGAAGACGTTCCTTCAGCTCGCCGGAATTTGTTATGATGCCGTTGTGTGCAACCGCGATATCCCCGCTTGATGTGTGAACTAGCGTGGGCTGTGCGTTATGCGGTGACGATATCTTTACAGAATAGTAGGTATGGCCTATCCCCCTTTTTCCCCCTATGCCGGATATGTCCACGTCTTTGAACGCATCGTTTACCAGCCCCAGCCCTTTGTAGCATTTTATCTTCCCTTCGGTATCGTCATAAACGGCAATGCCCGCCGCCTCCTGCCCCCTGTGCTGTAATGCATTAAGAGAAAAATAAAGATACGGAGAAACATCAATTTTTGCTGCAGCTGCTACGACGCCGCACCTTTCCCTCATTTTCCCCAGTTGTAACTTCTCATTCTTTTTGACTTTCCGAATCCGCAGGAGGAACATACCTTTGTCCTTGCGTTGAACGATCTCTTGCCGCACCTTCTGCAGGCTATGTGGGTCTTTCCTCCTCCTGATTTTGATGGTGTTCCTTTACTCATTTTATCACGGTGAGATGTATATTATGTTGTCGCCCCTCACTATCACTTTCTCGAGGCTTCTCGTTTTCTCCCCCCCGGCGAATTCCTCGGCATCCTTGAGTATGAGGTTGAGATGGGGATGGTCGTATCCTTCCAGCACTCCGCGGTATTCCCTTCCTCCCCGAAGCTCGACCATGACTCTCTTTCCTATGCTGCCGTGTACCATTTCGAGGGGTTTCATTGTTAGTGTATGACGGTCTTATACTTAATTCTTACCATTGCTTTCTATGATGACTTTCACGGAATCCCTGGCATCTGCCACCATGTCGAACCCCTTCTGTATATCTTCGAGAGGAAGGCGATGGGTAATCATGTCATCCACCCTCACCGTTCCGGAGCGCAGGAGTTCGATGGCTTCCGAAATATCCCGGGGTGCTGCGGCATACGTGGAAACCGTGGTTATTCCCTTGTTCCAAAGCTCGAACAGTGGAAACGGGATATCCATACCGGGTTCTGTCGGTGCAAAGAACAGAATCGTGCCGCCCCTTCCCACAAGATTCATTGCCTGCTCCATTGCAGGGAGGGCGCCGGTGCACGTCACAACGAGGTCGGGCAGATACCCGTCATTGATTTTTTTTATCTCGCCTTCGATGTCGTCACGGGCATGAAGAACAAGGTCCGCTCCCATTTCAGATGCCTTGCTCAGCCGGAATTCGTTTATGTCTGTGGCGATGACAAGTTTTGCACCCATTGCCTTCGCGAGTTTCACGTGAAGCAGCCCTGTTATGCCACTCCCTATAACCAGCACAACCTGCCCTTTTCTGAATCGGGCTATTCTCATCCCGCGGACAACACATCCGAGGGGTTCTATCAGCGTTCCCTCTTCGTATGAAATCTCGTCGGGCAGAACGAATGTGCCCTTCTCCACGTTTATCGCGGGCACCCTTATGTACTCTGAAAAGCCCCCGGGGTAAAAATTCGTTGAATGGAGCGTATCGCACAGCGTATGCTGGTCGTTCAAACAGTACCTGCATTCATCGCACGGAACATGGTGTGAAACAAAGACCCGTTCCCCCGTCCCGTAATCCTTCACCTTGCTTCCAACCTTCACTATGTCTCCCGTCATCTCATGACCGAGCACGCGGGGGGCTGTCTTGAGGCGGTACCACTCCATGACATCGCTGCCGCATATGCCGCATGCCCTCATCTTCACAAGTATCTCGTCCTCTCCTATTTCTGGAACCGGCATCTCCTCGATACGCACGTCGCGGTTATTGTAATACATTGCAACTTTCATTGCCCATGTAACTCCGCCAAATTTTTAAAAGTTGTTGGGGCGTACGTTTACTGTTTGTTCTCTTCCTCGAAAATCTGGTGGGCTTCCTCAGCGGTTGCATTTTCATGCACTACTTCCCTCACCGCCTTTATCATTGCAACCGGATTTGACGACTGGAATATGTTCCTTCCCATGTCAACGCCCGCCGCCCCCGCCTCGATTGCGTTGTAAGCCATCTGAAGCGCATCTTTCTCCGGCTGCTTCTTCCCGCCCGCTATGACAACCGGCACGGGGCACGTATCCACCACCTTTTCAAAATTATCGCAGTAGTATGTTTTCACTATGTGGGCGCCGATTTCCGCCGCCATCCTGGAGGCAAGACTGAGATAGCGGGCATCCTTCACCATGTCTCTGCCGACGGCGGTGACCGCCACGACCGGAATGCCGTATCTCTCGGCCTCGTCTATGACCTGTGAAAATCCGAGAAGGGTGTCCCTCTCGAAGTCTGCGCCGACCATGATGGAAAATGCAACTCCCGAAACATTCAGACGTATGGCGTCTTCCATGGAAGCGATTATTCCCTCGTGCAGAAGTTCCTTGCCTATTATGCTCGTTCCACCCGAAACGCGCAGAACTATCGGAATGTCAACATCGGGCTCGATGTAATTCCTGAGCGCCCCGCGGGTGAGCATCAGTGTGTCCGCATACGGCAGAAGGGGATTGACCATATCGTCAATTTTCTCGAGTCCTGTTGTGGGCCCGATGAAATATCCGTGGTCGACCGCAAGCATGACGGTGTGTCCGTCCTTCTTTATTATTTTCGAAAGGCGATTTCTCATTCCCCAGTCCATACCCCCAAATATGAAGCGGCATATAAATTCTTTTGGACAGTGGCTGTTTTTATGGGTATCCGCCTACCTTCAGACTCGGGTCTCCGAGCAGTATGAACTGTTCCAGTGTCATTATGTAGAATCGGTCGTTTGCCGTTCCCTTAGCCACATCGTTGAGGTAATCGTTTTGTGCGCTCACCAGCATTTCCGAGACGTGTATGCCCGGTTCGTATGCCTCGAAGAAGTGCAGGTTCATGTATCCCGCCTGTCCGTGCGGGCCTGATGCGTCCACGGTTGTCGTTGCAGTTTCGGTGGCGCCTATGGTTGCGATTGCCCCGCCGTCCGGCTTCTTAACCATGCACCACGAAATGCACGGTATATCGGGATTCCCCATCATGTGATAGTCCAGTTTTGAAGTGAGACATGCATCGAAGAATACGATGGGCAGCTTCTCCCCGTTCTTGAGGGCAAGCAGGTAGGGTGTGTAATATGCAATCATCCATCTGCTGTTTTTCGGATATGTGCCGAAGCCGTACTCGAATCCGTGACCTGAGTAGGAAATAAAGCCTGCCCCTTCTGTCATGGCGTTGTTTATCTTGTTCGGCAGGAAATTGTGCAGGGATGTCTGTATCTTTGTATGCTCGAATCCGGGTGTTGCCTGCTCCACGTATCCATTGACCACCTCTCCCTCCGCTATATCGTTCCACCATGGAAACGTATCTCCTCCCATGAGTATCATTTTGTCGAACCATTCACTGCCATATGCGGTATCCTCGTAGTGAATTGTCTTGTTGACAACGGTCGAGACCTCCCCGGTATCGTAGCAAGCCCACCTGCCGACATAAACATCGGAATACAGGTCAACGGAGTCCACCATCCCTCCGTCCGAATCTGTTTCGCCGAATTTGTCGTTTTCGTTGGAATCCCAGCTGCAGAAACTTCCATTTGCATTGTATATATCTGCATAATACTGGTCGGAATACATCTGCCCTCCTCCCCAGAAACTCCATACCGTTCTGCAGGGCATTTTATCCACATCGCCAACGAGGAGTACGTACTTTATCCCCCAGTTCTCAAGCGCATCCTTGATGAAATACTTGACCTTCT
>CAZOAF010000051.1:0-7679 GCA_964577775.1 uncultured Thermoplasmatales archaeon
GGCAGAAATAAAAGAGAAGAGGAATGAGAATATGCCATGCCTTAGAAAAGGCATTTCATGCCCTCCATCATTCATTTCCCTTCCATTGATATGCAAATGGAACCCGTTTGCATTGAAGGATGGAAATAAAAGGATTGCAATCACAAGAAATGCCAGCAATGCCTTCTTCATTTTATTGCCTCAGATATTGAACGTAAAATAAAATTTAGATTTTACGGTTGTGGAAAATTTAAGGGAGTCAGGTGAAGGCAGTAACCCTCCTTCTGTTTTATGCGGCATTCACCTATGCGTCCCACCTCCGAGCGGTCCTGGACAACCGATCCCGGTATTTGGACTTGCTCCAGGACGGGGCCGTTTCATCAAATCCCATGACAACGTCATTCCCGAGGAAATCATCCTCGTCATGGGCTGTGTCGTTTCTGCGCCCCGTTTGGGGCTCTCACCCCAGCTTTTACGCACCTGGTCCAGGAATGAGGGAGGAGTTTCCTCAGCACGAAGCCGTGAGCCGCTCACCTACTCCTGACTCCCATTTGCTTATGTGAATGGTTTTATAAATATTTTGAGTTATATGCCCAGCAGCAAGAACCTCATTGTCCCGCCAACGATAAGTGCGGTCATTACCATAACGAAAATCGATTTTATCAAGTCCTTCACACCGAGTTCCTTGAGCATGACTGCAAATGTGGCAATGCACGGGAAGTATATCCCGAGAATCGTCGTTGCCACGACCAGCTGGAGAGGTTTCATTCCCAGCGGAAGGAGCATCCCCACCGCCAAATCCTTTCTCAAAAATCCTATGAGGATGGCTGTTGTTGATTCTCTGGGAAGCCCGAACCATCCCTCCGTTACCGGAGAGAATACATTGCCGAGCCACTGGAGAAAACCGACCGCATAGAGGATATTCACTATGAACACTCCGAGGAACAGCCATGGAATGGCATCCTGCAGGAACCAGCGTATCCGCATCCACGTCTTTTTTGCTATCGCCCTTAAGCTCGGTCTTCGGTAGGGGGGTATCTCCAGGAATATCTCCGGGCTTTCTCCTTTTACAAATCTGTTGAGTATGAGTCCCACAACAATAAAAACTGTGAAAAGGGCTGCATAGACCATGAGAACATATCTCATCCCGTAGTGTCCAAGTATGCCGAATATCATTGCCGTCTGAGCCATGCACGGGACTGCTATTGCCGTCAGCGTGGCGGATATGAACCGCTGCTTGCGGGTTTCAAGTGCCCGTGAGGACAGCACGCCCGGAACGTTGCATCCCAGTCCGAGAAATACCGGAACGATGCCGTGTCCGTGCATACCAAGCCGGTGGAATATGTTGTCGACAAGGGTGGCAAGCCGGGGGAGATATCCCGAATCTTCCAGTATGGAAAGGGTGAAGTAGAACGATATGATGTACGGAAGAACGGCACCGAACGGCACGTACAGCCCTGTGGTGAGTATCCCCATGGATTGAAAATAATCTATTTTTCCGTCTATCAAAGTGCCGATGAGTATGTCGTGAATGATTCCGCTTCCGAGCGAATCGCTTATGTTCATTGCCACCGGGTAGTACGCATCGAATAACGGGTCGAACACATATGTTATGAGCCCCTCCCCTATAAGCCGTACAAACAGAAATGAGAGAGCAATTATTACGAGCGCAAGCGGGATTCCGGTGGCAGGTTTTATCGTGATATCCGACAGGCGTTCCTTCAGCGTATGGTGATGGTGGTGTATCGTCTCCACCCCCTTCACTATCTTTCCTATAGTTACCCATCTTTCTGCCTCTTCGAGCGGCTTCATGCCGGAAACTTTTGCATCCTTCAGACGTTCAACAAGCTCCTTTATCCCCTCGCCTGTCAGCGCCACGGTGGGCACCACGGGCACTCCGAGCATCTTTTCGAGTTTCTCTACGTCAACATCTATGCCGAGATGCTTTGTTTCATCCCACAGATTGAGAGCGACAATCACCGGTTTTTCCCTTTCCAGCAGTTCCAGTGTCAAATACAGATTTCTCTCGAGATTCGTGGCATCAACAACGTTTATGACGATATCTGCATCATCCAGCAGATTTACGGATACCTCCTCTGCACGGTTCGATGGCTGGAGGGAATACGTTCCCGGGGCATCTATTATCCTGACCTGCTCCCCTTCCAGCCGCATGGTGCCTTCGTAGAAATCAACGGTTGTACCCGGATAATTAGATGCAATCACATTTGCACCTGTAAGGCGGGAGAACACAACGCTCTTGCCCACGTTCGGATTTCCCATCAGTACGATCTTCTTCATTTTGCCTTCGAATTTAGGTATACCTAAATTTATATTTAAACTTTGGGTATCGGCAATCGTAGAAGGTTGCTTTTAAACAATCAGACTTTTTCCTGTCATCTCATCCGGTTTCTCCACACCCAGCAGGTCGAGCATTGTCGGGGCAATATCCCCGAGGTTCCCTCTCTCCAGTTTGATGTCTTCTTTCCCGCCTTCCCCAATCAAAATAAAGGGCACGGGATTTGTGGTATGCGCCGTCTTAGGATGTCCGTCCTCCATCATCTCCTCCGCATTCCCGTGGTCTGCCGTGATAATCGCCTTCCCGCCCTGATGCTTTACCGCCTCCACCACCATCCCTATGCATTCGTCCACAGCCTCCGCCGCCCGCACCGCCGCCTCCCACACTCCCGTATGCCCCACCATATCGAGATTTGCGTAGTTCACCACTATGACATCGTATTTCCCGGAGTTTATGCGTTTCACGAGTTCATCGGTCAGTTCATAGGCGCTCATCTCAGGCTTCAAATCGTAGGTTGCCACCTTCGGCGACGGAATCAGACATCTGTCCTCCCCGTCAAACGGCTCTTCCCTGCCGCCGCTGAAGAAGAAGGTTACATGTGCATATTTTTCCGTTTCCGCAATTCGAAGTTGTTTAAGCCCGCGTCCCGATATGACCTCCCCGAAGGTATTGGTGAGCGGAACTTTGTCGAAAGCAATTTCCACGTCTAGCCCGTCCATGTACCTGGTCATGGTTACGAAGTGCACATCCACTTTCTTTCTCGGAAATCTGTCGAACGTTTCATCCACAAAAGCCATGGTCAGCTGGCGTGCCCTGTCGGGACGAAAATTGAAGAATATAATAACATCGCCGTTTTCCATCCGCCTGCCGCCTATTACCGTGGGTTTTATGAATTCATCCGTTTCACCTGCTTTGTATGCCCTGTTGATTGCATCCTCTGCGCTTTCGGCATTCCTTCCCTTTCCCTCCGTCAGCATCTCGTATGCCATTTTCGTTCTTTCCCAGCGGTTGTCCCTGTCCATGGCGTAGTACCTCCCCGTTATGCTTGCTATCTTCCCTGTCCCTATCTCCCTGATTTTTTTCTCAAGTTCCCTGATATGCCCGGCTGCACTTTCCGGCGGCGTGTCTCTCCCGTCCGTGAAGCAGTGTACGTAAACATTTTTCACACCCTCCCTCTTTGCCATCTCGAGAAGGGCATAGAGATGACGGGGCATTGCATGAACCCCCCCGGGCCCTATCAGCCCCATCAGATGGAGGGCGCTGCCCCTTGCCCTCTCCATTGCCTTTTTCAAGACATCGTTATCAAAAAAACTTCCATCATCTATTGCTTTCAGTATGCGCATCGAATCCTGGAATACCACCCGCCCCGCCCCGATGTTTATGTGCCCCACCTCCGAATTTCCCATCTGCCCGGGGGGGAGACCCACTGCAGTCCCTCCAGCCTCCAGAAAAGTCAGCGGATATTTTTCCATGAATGAATCGATGTTCGGGGTACGGGCGTATGCCACCGCATTTCCCTCCCTTTCCCGTCTGTACCCGAAGCCATCCAGAATGGCGAGCAGAAGCATGGGTTGTAATCAAAAAGTGATATGTAATATTGTTGATTCGATGAATGTACCATAAACTTCGATATTTGTCAGACATCCTTTATAAATGATAAGGAAGTTTGTAGGGTCAAGAAAAAGGGAAGAAAATTTTTTGCCTCCTTTCTTCCCTGTTCTTTTCACTTTTTTGCCACGATGGTTTCTATGACTCCCGAATAAAATCCATGGCGTTCGACAACAGATATATCGTTCTCTTTGATTATGAAATCCATTGCCCCATTTTCCATGTACCTGCGGTAATTTTTTTTGTGCTCCCCAATGGCAAGGTTTTCGATTATCTTCACCAGCAATTCTGCGACCCTGCCCTTGAATGTCGAAGGCATTCCGTAATCAGTTATGACAATTATGCCGCCTTCCCTCACGATGCGTTTTGCCTCGTCCAAAATCGTTCTTTCGTTTTCCGTGCTGTTCATATGGATTACAAATGAAATTATCGCACAGTCAAACGAACCGTCTTCGAAACCGGTTTTTTCTATATCTCCTCTGATGTAGTCTATCTCGGGGCTGCTCTTTTTCCTCGCCACCTCGAGCATTTTCGGTGACATATCTACCCCCGTGACATCGAATTTATTATTGTGCAGAACTATGCACTGGGCTCCTGTCCCGCAGCCGAGGTCTATCACCTGCCTGCACCCGTGTCTGCCCGCAATTTTGGCAATCCTCCGATGAATCCTTCTCAGAAGCAGACCAAAGGAGGCATCGTACAGACCTGCAAACCTTCCTTCTTCCACCTTCAGATTATGTGAAATGCATTAAAAGATGTTCCGCTCACAGAAGAATATTGAATGCATAACCGAGAACTAGAATCTGCGGAACTGTTATGAGGGGCAGGAACAGAGCGGCTCTTTTTCCTATATTGCCCCATATTAACCCTATCTCGGTGTAATCGGTCGCAACACCTGCCATCAAAAATGTGAAACTGTTCCCGAACGCACCCGTCTGGTTGAATATCTCGAATGCAAGCGGGGAGCTTCCCTCGGAGCATACCTCTATAATTGTGGCAAATGCCAGCGTGACAACCAGCCCGATAAATGAGGCACCCATATACTCAACGAAAAGGTCGTGAGGAATGAATGCTCTTGCAACGCTTGCCATTATCATTCCTACGAGAAGCCACCACAGAACCATCTTCGATAGAGACCATGAACCCCTTATGATTCCGGCCGATGCATCTCTCAAATTTCTGGATGTGAAGTTAAAATCATTCCATCTTTTTGCTATATCATCCCTTATGGAGAAATCCTCCTCCACTTCATCTGATTCCGAATGTTCATGACATTCCACCATTCCATTTCTCTCAAGATACTGGTATATTATGCCCGTGGTTATTGCAATGAAAATCGCGGATATGACTATGAAAAATGCCTTCAGACCGAAGAATCCGAAGAGGATGAATGTAATCGGCAGATTTGCCCACGGTGATGCGAGAAGGAATGCAATGACTGACGGGGTGCTTGCCCCTTTCTTGTAAAGTTCCATGGCAATGGCAAGAATACCGTGGGAGCATGCACTCATTATAAAGCCGAATATGACGGAATAGACGATGGTTCTTTTTCTGTGCTTTGAAAGATATTTTTTGATGTAGGAACGGGGTATGAAATAATCTATGAATCCCCCTACAAAAAAGCCCACCAGAATTGCCCACCATATCATGGAAAAATAATCGACAAAGGCATCAAAGAACGGGTTTAATAAAGGAATCATGTATGAAATGATAACGATAGCCACCGTGGCAAGAACTGCAATCGTGAGTTTTTCCTTATACCATGCAGTTTCAACTTCGCAGCTCGTGCAGTAATCATCGTCACGGGAAATGCCATGCTCTTCCTCATATTTCCTGATGCAATGCTCGCTGCAGAAGTAATGGCCATGTGCCTTTATCGTTCCCTTCATGCCGCATACGGGGTCTGTTCTGTCCACATAATTAAATGAACATCGATATAAAAACAGGTATGCAAAGAATATTTTAATCGTGCAGTTATATCACTATGATTCCGAAAAGCCATCCCCGGTACGAGTCGCTCATGATGCGGGAGAAAATTTCCGATGGTATGAAGAAAGGGCTGGTTCACGAGACGGGCATGATTGCACACGGAAGGGGGGAGGCATTCGATTACCTGCTCGGGGAAAAAACGATACCGCCTGCCGACGATGCCGCGGTTGCCGCCGCCGCCTATCTGAAAAAAGCAAAAAATGCGGTCATATCCATAAACGGCAATGTGGCTGTTCTCTCCGCCCGTGAGTGCGTGGAACTTGCGGAAACGGCAGGTGCCGGGATAGAAATTAATCTGTTTCACAGGACGGCAGAGAGGGTCGAAAAACTGGTGAAATTTATGGAAGGTGCAGGCGCCAGAGATGTTCTGGGCATGGAAGCGGATGCCCGTATTCCGGGCTTGGAGCATGACCGTGGAAAATGCGACAGGGACGGGATTTATTCCGCAGATGTTGTTCTTGTGCCCCTGGAGGACGGGGACAGGTGCGAGGCGCTGAAAAAAATGGGGAAACAGGTCATCACCGTAGACCTGAACCCGCTGTCAAGAACTGCGAGAACCGCGGACGTGACGGTGGTCGATAACGTTGTCAGGGCGATACCAAACATAACGAGGCATATTCGTGAAAAGCATGACTGGAACGGGATAATAAAAAAATGGGACAACAGAAAGTGTTTGAAGGAATGCCTGGAGTATATCGAGCATCGTCTCTCTTCATTTTATTAATTTGAGCAGGAGTCTTATCTTGGACGGAAGCGACGGAAGAGTGCCGCCGTCAACCATTGTCCTTGCAGTATCGGTGCATATTTTCACGAGATTCTCCATGAATCTTCTCCCGTACTCCTCATCCGCTGCGGAAGGATTTCCAACGTAACCTGCCTCTGCCCCCATCTCCCTCATCGTCCTGAACAGCGCATCCGGTCCGTCCATCTTTATTTTGACCTGCGGCAATTTCTGCCATTCTTTGACAAGTTCTGGGAACAAAGCAAGGGCAATAGACGTTTCCTTCATGTCCGCATGGACTTCCCCTTCTTCATCTATGGGGGGCCATAAATTGCCGTTGTAATGATATGCCGAGAAGGGCTCGCAGACGGTGATGCTTTTCCTTACCTTGTTCATGGCGGAATGAATTGCCTTTATGTGGCAGGGGTCCATGTGGAAATTGCATATGATGACGTATTTGAAACCTGCTTCGGATACGGAATGCAGGATGCTGTAAATGACATCTCTCACCGCCTTCCAGTTTACCGAGATGCTTCCGGGGAAGTCCCTTGCCATTCTGCAGCAGCCGATTGGAAGGGACGGAAGTGAAATTGTTTTCATACCCTCTTTTTCAAGTACTTTCATTGATTCATTTTCAACATGTTTTGCAATCAAAAAATCCGTTCCGACGGGAAGATGTGGCCCGTGTTCCTCCATGGGTCCGACGGTAAGAAAAAGAACTGCATTCTTATCTGCCCCCTCTATCTCCTTCCAGTTCATCTCATCGAACTTCATCGATGGTATAGCGGATATTTGTATATATTTCATTCCATGGTCGTCATCGGATTCACAATCATAACAGGGAAAGCGCCCGGATAAAGAAAGTTAAAAGAGAGATTGGGTCGAATGTCATTTAACGTTTTGCGGATATGGGAAGTTGCCAAAGGCAATTTAGGCGGAAGACCTGCAAGGTCTGGAGCCTTATATCCCTCTGTTATATGACCCGAACGGAGCGACAGCGGAGTGAGAGCGCAGCGGGGCAAGCGACCAATGGGAGCGCAGAGTAAATTCAGAGCCCTATTTTTGGCCATCCATAAAACCAGACAT